>PHBS01000169.1 GCA_002841995.1 Chloroflexi bacterium HGW-Chloroflexi-8 | reverse complement strand
AGGGGGATTAACAATTGCAGTAGCAGGGCTAATGCCCGAAATCAAAGTCGCAATGCCTGAAGTCCCATTTTTATGTAATTTTCAAAGGTCGGTCACATTAATTAACAGTCTTCCGTATCATGAAATTGTTAATTATTTACGGGTACATCGTGATAAAGAAGGACAGGTTTTTCGAACTTTATCCTATTTTGATGGGATGAATTTTGCTTATCGTGCGAATGCAAAAACCATTTTTTCAACTGCTTTGATGGATGAAACTTGTCCACCCTCAACGGTTTTTGCTGCCTATAATTATTGGCAGGGCGAAAAAGAAATTAAAGTCTATCCATATAATCAGCATGATGGTGGTGGAATTGACCATCTTTATTATAAAATAAACTTTTTGCGTTCGTTATGGTTTTAACTTGATCATTGTTGAGAAGAATAAGCGCTGAAGTAAAAGTTCTTACTATATTTAATATGTTGGTGCAATCACTTTTTTGATTTTTTTATCCAATCAAAAATTAAAATAAATTTTTTACGCGGCCTTTACTGAGACTTTTTCTGGCTTGTGATATCTTTTTCCTTAGATAGGATGGTTAGTATTTAAGGATGGGTGATCATGAAGAAAATATTAGTTTCAGATAAGGCTTCGTTCACAAGAGTAAAAATGGCAAAACTTCTTTCCGATGAAGGATTTGATGTCATACAGGCTGAGTCTGGACAAAAAGCAGTTGAGTTATATCAATCATTTTTACCAGATGTAATTCTTATGGATTTGTTCTCACAAAAAGAAGAGGACTTCACTTCGATAAAAAAAATAACTGAAATCGACCCACAGGCGAATGTAATCATGCTCTCATCCATCGGGCAAGAACCAGATCTAATTAATGCAATTACGACGGGTGCAAAGGATTTTATCGTAAAGCCTATCAATAAAAATTCACTATTTTTTAAAATACAAAATTTATTGGAAACAATAAGGGTATAAAAGTAGATTCATTTTTTTCAGAAATACGAGAATAACCATTTTGGAGGTTGAAAGCTCGAAATAAAAATGGATTCTTTACGAAACTTTTTTAATTTGACTTATTTCAACGATCTGTTGGGTAAAGGAATGCTTAGTAACGATATGGATTCGAACACCAAAAAAGACAAAGAATTCGAAAGCGACATCAATCTCGATACTAGCCTTTTTCAAGAATTAGAAAAATTGGAAAGTGCGGATATCGGTCTTCGATTTCTGGTAAATGAAGAAACGCATCAGGTAATGGTTTGTTTCATTAATCGAGCGACGCAAAAAGTGATTCGCAGTATTCCTCAGGAAAAATTGATTAATCTGCAAGCACGAGATTTACTCGACATATTAGCATAAAAAATATGAGTCTTCAGAGACTATCCCATGTGGGATAGTTTTTCGTGTTTCTGGGCGTGGATATTTAAAATCTGATGTTGCATTTGCTGAAGTCGGTTTCCACGCAACGGGTACCAAATCAATATGATTGCACCTAATGCCATAGCAATCCCAGGTACCAATCCGGCTATAATTTTTATTCCGAGGATTGCATTTTCGGGTTGATTCAGGAATATATTCCCGCCGTTTTGCTCTCTTGTCACAAATTCAGTCGCCTGAAGAATAAATGGTGAAAGAGCAATTGCGATGGATTGAGCAGGTTTTGTGATTAATGCATTCACACCAAAAAAAGCTCCTTCTCTCCGTACGCCAGATTTGGTCTCATCTTCATCTGCAACTTGGGCAAACAATACATTCGTTAATGTTTGTGGACCCGCAAGACCAAATCCCGCCAGCGCAAGGCAGATAGGGATTAATGCTGTTGGAACGACCATAATCGCCAGCAAACCTACGGCTGCAATCACCAGCATGATTTGATGTCCTCCGACGATGCCAAATCGTTTTGTGAAAATCTTTGTACATGGGACTCCAATGATGAGTGGAACAAAAAGACAGGCAAGCAGTAGCATGGTATTTATTTTAACAACGTAATCTGCCAAATAATAGATCGCTCCAGTCACCAGGGAAGACATTAAAATCGACATAAAATTCGCAGCAACAAGGATTAAAAAGCTTTTACTCGAAAATGTAAATTTCAAAGAATCCCGCAAACCAAGTGGTTTATCAACACGTGTAAATTCAGGTCTTTCTTTGACCTTCAATGTTGTTGCGATAATTAGAAGAGCAGCAACAATGGCAACGACAATCATGGCTGTCTGCAAAGGAAGAAAGTTTGCATCTGTTCCATTTTTTGGCCGTACCAGGTCCGGAATCACAAAACCAAGCAAGGTGCCGAATAATCCAAAAAGAGATGCAGAAATTTGTAAATCATTACGTTCTGAATCGGACTCAGTCACCTCAGGTAACAACGATGAATACACCAGACCAATGATCGTGTATGCTGTGTCGTATAACAACATCGTAATTAACATCCACCAGAAAATGGTGGACTGACCTGCTTTTTGAGGTGCGAACCAAACAAGAATAAATGTAAGCGCTAAAAATGGGGCTGTGAAGCGCATATAAGGAATTCGGCGGCCTAATTTTGAGCGGGTATTATCCGTAATATAGCCAAACAGTGGGTCGTTAATGGCATTCCAGATTGCATAAATGAGTGATGCAATACCAATCCAGCGGGCAGAAAGCCCGAGGTAATCCTGGTAAAAAATTGGTAAGAGTGCACCATAAATACCTGCAATGATAGAAGTTCCAAAGGAGGCAATTCCCCAAATGAATTTATATCCCCGTCCATGTGTTACGGGCTGGAAAGGATTGTTCGACATTTTAATCCTCCATTGAATATATTGAGTGAATTAAATTATAGTATTGAAAAAGAAGAATCTATAAAAAGGAGACAAAGAATTATAACAAGTAGATGTTTTTGAAAAGAATGTTATGATTAAATCATCAATAACAGGAGATACCGATTGCAAACTTTAGACGAATTAAAGAAAAAATTACCTCCCCAAACACAGGTTATTTTTGATGCTTTTTGGGAGAAACTACCCAATACAGAAAAAAAGAATTTTCTTGATCTTGTTCAGGCTTTTCCATCAGAGACGAATTTATTGCGATTATTACTAAAACTTGGCGCAAATCAATTTCAAATGACTTTTGGGGCGAAGACACGGATTGCGATCGTTGGCCCTGCAAATGTCGGAAAATCAACCTTATATAACCAATTTATTCAGGCTAAGGATAATAAAGCACAGGTAAGTCCTTTACCTGGGACAACACGAATCATTCAGGAGGCAGATGCAGGTATTTTTGCTGTCATTGATACTCCTGGTGCAGATGCTGTTGGCGAGGTGGGTGAGAAAGAACGCCAAACTGCCCTTTCTGCTGCGTCTGCTTCAGATTTTTTGATCATCGTTTTTGACGCAATTCAGGGCATTAAAGTAACGGAATTAGATCTTTTTCAGCGATTAGTCGCCATGAATAAACCATATGTTGTTGTATTAAACAAAAGCGACATCGTTAAAAAAGATATTCCTCAATTGGTACAGCATACAGCTTCATTATTGCAATTAACAACTGACCAAGTTATCCCCATTTCTGCAAAAACGGGTGATCAATTGCCTGAGGTGTTAAAAGCGATTGCGATTGCTGAGCCTGGTATTGTTGCTGCATTAGGGCAAGCTATGCCTCAGTATCGCTGGCAGCTCGCCTGGCGGGCGATTGCCTCGGCTTCCTCTGTCTCGGCTGCAATTGCTTTGACACCCTTACCAGTGATTGATTTCTTACCCCTGGTGATTACTCAATCAGTAATGGTATTGGGAATTGCCAGAATTTATAATTATAAAATCACACCGGCTCGTGCCAAGGAACTGGTTCTATCGTTTGGTATGGGATTTTTAGGTAGAACCTTGTTCTATGAATTAAGTAAATTTGGTGGTGTTCCCGGTTGGATCATCTCTGCAGCTGTCGCAGTTTCAATGACTGTTGTGATGGGCTATGCAGCCACCATTTGGTTTGAACGGGGTGAAAAACTATCACACGGCTCAATTAGAGAGCTTTCCAAAAATCTTACGAAAGTATTTATTGAAAACTTAAAAAATATAGGAAAAAAGAAACCCGGAAAAATGAGTTTAAAAACCATGGTGGAGAAAATGTTGGAAAATTCACCACTCGGCCAGGATCGATCTGCAATTGAAGCTCAGAATATTGAAATTGTGGTTGATACTCGCCAGCCAAATTAAAAACAGGAATTTGGTTAAAAAAATTGAGATTGGTAAGGTAGATAGTCATAATCCTTAACCAATCTCAGAAATAGAATTTTCAGATGCTTACTTGATTTCTAAGCCACCAAACATA
The DNA here is from genome assembly GCA_002841995.1 of Chloroflexi bacterium HGW-Chloroflexi-8. Lineage (GTDB taxonomy): Bacteria > Chloroflexota > Anaerolineae > Anaerolineales > Anaerolineaceae > UBA6170. The sequence continues at coordinate 4,132 of PHBS01000169.1, read as the reverse complement.
GCGGTGCCGCTGACAATTAAGTCAGGTGTTGTTTTAGAAGTGACCACATCTTTGCGTTTGTCATCCGCCCCACCAAAAAAGGCGACAACATCCATGCGAACATCCCAATCTGAAGGGACAAAAATATCCACACCCCCAAAAAGGGCGGTTGTCTGGAGGCGGGCTGGTGGATTGGGAATACGTGCTTCCCGCAGATCAAGCTCTATACCTCCAAACATCGCTGTAGCCTCCCCTGCTTTGAAATCCGTAGAGGTGATTTTTCGCTTTTGACCGCTGAACGCTGCAAATGTATTGAATTGAGATTCTGAATCTACACTGAATTCTCTGTCATTGCTACTCCTACGAAAAATGATGGAGAGACCAATTAATATCAGAATAGTTGGCCAAATCATTGTTCCAAATGTTGACCAGGTAATAATATCTAGGGTTGCCATTAATAAAAACGAACCAACCAGGATAATTATTACCGGACCTACCCAGGCATGGAAGCGATTAACAAATAATTGATAGAGCCCCAGGATTATCAACAACGCAGGCAAATAATTCCAGAATGGAAAACTATCCATATAGCCAAGATTTTGAGCTAAAAATAACACCCCAACAATGATAATTGCCAGACCCCAAAATATTTGGGAAAAACCATTTCTTTTATTCATGATCATACTCCTTTGAAATCTCCGAGCCTCTCTCTAAAAAAGGTCGCAATAAGATATTCGCACCTATTAATATCAAAAGAATAGGAAACAATGGCAAGTCATACCTTAATAGATCGCCTATTCCACTTAATAATGCGATAACTCCTAAAACCAGGGAAAAACCACTCATCCTTATTTTATTTACAAATCGAACGATGTTCATGCCTATCATGATCAATCCTGCTCCTATTAACCAGGAGCCCTCGGGTATCAAGCGACCTGGCACCAGCCAGAGTCCCCCAAGCATGACAAGGAACAAACCCCAACTTATATTTTCAATTCGTTTATTTAATGCTTCTTTTTCAGACATGATTTCACCACCTAATAATGTTTACAAGCAATATCATATACGAAAATCCTCAAATAAAAGTTGCGGGGTTTTGGAATGATTTAGAAATAATACATTACTTTCAAAAAAGGACAGGTTTATAATTTATAATCATAGGGGAAGTCTGATGGTAGTGAATTACTAAAAAATATAATCCTCAACGAAAAAAGGAATTACAAAACAAATTTGGGATCGGCCAAAGGCGAATAATGAAATTTGCGGATTTTATATCATCTCCTGAAATTAATAAATTAGGCATATGGATAGGCGAGGTAGCTCCTCCGAAATTTGGTTATTGGGTTGCGAAACAAATATCCAGTGTAATATCGCGGCAAAAGAATTCGGATCAGGTTCGGGCAGTAAGAGCTAATCAATGGATTTTGAGTGGCAAGACATTGAGTGCTTCTGAACTCGATTTAGCTGTTAAGAAAGTTTACCTAGCCAGCAGTATTTGCTTATATGATTATTACCATTACATGCGAAGTCGGGAAGCCATCAAAAAAATGGTAATTTTTGACGATAATTTTGTTGAATTTATGGAATACTCCAAGTCAAATAAAGGTGGTTGCCTGGGTCTAATATTTCATATGGGTGGATTCGATCTGGCTGGTTATGCGATTGCAATCAGTGGGATGCGTCCACAAATCCTTTCTTATCCACAACCCAACCAGGGTTATCAATATCATAACGAATTAAGGAAACGTGAGGGACTTAACGTGACGCCATTGTCAATGGAGACATTACAACAAGCAACGCGTTTCTTAAGAAATAATGGAACTGTGATTACGGGAATTGATCGACCTTGGAAAGAGACCCGACAACACCCAATATTTTTCGGAGAAAAAAGTGATATACCGGTAACTACGATCCAATTGGCTATCCGTACAAATGTTCCTGTGGTTGCTATTTCAGTGATTCGGCAAAATGATGGGTGCTACATTTTGCATGCATCTAAGTTTATAACCATGGATTCATTTAAAGATCGCGACGAAGAATTAACAAGAAACACAGAAAAAATTTTATTGGCAGGCGAGTCGTTTATATTACAATTTCCAGAACAATGGTCAATGTATTACCCCGTTTGGCCTCAGTATTTAGACAAGACACCATAAAACGATTCAAATGGAGAATTCATGACAGATTCAAAAACAACTGAACACACTCGAGTTAATAAAATTCTGTTAGGGCCAATCGAACGACCTATTTTAAATTGGCTGGCTTCTCATATGCCGTCTTGGGTCACACCTGATTTGTTGACTGCAACCGGATTTATTGCGACTATTATTACAGCCGCAAGTTATATATTGTGCCATCGTAGCAGTGCTTTTTTATGGTTAGCTAGTTTTGGTATTTTTTTGAATTGGTTCGGAGATAGTTTGGATGGTACTTTGGCCAGGTATCGAAAAATTGAACGACCCAAGTATGGCTTTTTTATTGATCACACCATGGATGGCTTGGGTGAAGTAATCTTCGCTCTGGGTTTGGGGCTTTCGCCATTCATTGATTTCCGTGTTGCATTAATTACTTTGGTCGGTTATATGCTTATGGCAAATTTGGTCTATATTCTTACTTATGTTAAGGGAGAGTTTCGTATTTCTTACCTTGGTCTGGGTCCAACCGAAGTGCGATTAATTTTGATTATCACAAATATATTGGTCTTCTTTCTGGGGAATCCAAAGATTGACACAAAGTTTGGAATTTTTTCGATCTATAATGTTGTTTTAGTAATAATTTCAGTTTTGTTGTATGTGATTTATATGGTTGTAACCTTTACGAATGCCAATGCACTTGCAAAACTGGAAGGTGGTACGAAGAAATAACTCAACTTGCTTTCTTATATGTTGTAAGATAACAACATCAATTCTGGTCGTAAAAACCATCCTTCTTTTTGCCAAAACCTTAATCCAAATTGATTCTCGGCATAAACATGGATATGGCAGCGTTCAATGCCGGCTGACTTTAACCCTTCCAGGCACTGAGTGACAAGTTTAGCGCCTATTCCCAGGTTTCGAAATTTCGTATCCACTGCCAAATGATAAATCGCACCTCGACGTCCATCATGCCCACATAAAATTGCGCCGACTATTCTGGAATTGTCTATCGCGACAAAACTAAGCCCGGGATTTCTGGATAGAAAAGACTCAATCGCTTCGATTTTATCAGCTTCACTTAGCCCAATGTTTTCAGTGTTCAGCCACAATTTCATAACTTCCTGGTAATCATGTATTTTTAATTCGCGGGTTTCAAAAGGCATTTTTCCCCTCCGGATTCCAAATTTTCTTGTATTTCTGACTCCTTGAATTGATTGTCCTTTATTTTATATTGACATCCCTTTTTATCAGTTTATTCATACTTATACATCCCAATCTAGAAGCGTGATTGCATCTCTCCTTTTATAAACTTGGCTCGAAATATCTGTGTAATATCCTAGTCTATTAAACCTGGAATAATTGGAATGATAAAACTTGCCAAAATGAGTGGTCTTCCGATAAATTTCTTATTCAATGATTTCGGTTCTTTCATCGTGTGGTTGTAAAGAAGATGCTTTAAAGTATTTGTAAAATAAATTTGCTTGGGAGATTGTTCCTGAAAAACCAGATAAACTTTTATTCGCTTTAAAAGTAAAGATTAATAAAAATCCTAATTGAATGTTCACTTTTCTTTCTTGAAACAGAAAACCCTAAAAATTAAAATTTATAAGGGGATAAGGGCAGAAATTTTTCTGAGAGGTCTTCTAACTCAACACGGTTTAGGAATCCCGTAGCAGCTCCGGAAAAACCAATTTTGTACGAGGCAAAGACTATGGCCTGCTGTATAGCCAAATAAGGATCTTTGTTCCGTAAATAACTATCGATAAAAGCAGAGAAAAGTGCATCACCAGCGCCGATGGTATTGACGACCTGTCGGATTTGGATAGCTGGGTATCGGACTAAGGATTTATCAGATTTAACAGCTAATAAAGCACCCATATTACCCATTCCGATCACACAGATCGGTGTTTGGAAATTCTTCCAGATGGAATGGATAAATAATTCGGGTGGTAGCGATAAATTTTCATTACTCAGGAAAAGAATGTCTGCCGCTTTTAAGAAATCCCGGTTGTACTCAT
>PHBS01000168.1 GCA_002841995.1 Chloroflexi bacterium HGW-Chloroflexi-8 | reverse complement strand
CAGATTAAAAGAATTTGGATTGGAGATTCCATTGGAATTGTGGGGAATTACGGATCACAAGATTGATGCATTTAAGATTGAAACTGCTTTTAAGAACTTCCTGGATAGTGCAGTGATCTGCCATTTTTATCCTTATGAGTATCATCATATGGTGGACGCCTTGAATGCTGCTGGTGGGTGGAACCTGAAGAAAGAGGATATTGTTCAAATTGGAGAACGAATCATTAATCTCGGGCGGTTATATCTTTTGCGAGAAGGATTTACTGCCAAAGATGACTCTCTTTCAGCAAGGGCATTTCGCCGCTTGGATTCTGGTCCAATTGCAGGGAAATCATTAACTCCTTTAGAATTGCGAGAAGGATTGGAACAATATTATCGAAAAATGGGTTGGAGTACGAACGGTGTTCCAGAAACGATGACAATCGATCGTTTGGATTTAGTAGATTTTAGCAACTGATTTTTAACTCAATAATTCTTCAATTATTGCTTGATAACCGATTGTTGCCTTCATAAGATCATTAATTGCGATGGATTCATCCGCAGTATGGGCATCTGTTTCTTTGCCTAATCCAAAACCTATTGTCGGAATTCCGGAAATTCCAGCGCTGTATGCACCATTCGTGCAAAAGCGAAAAGTACCCAATTTACATTCTGGGATCGATTTTTTTAGCGCCTTGTATGATTTTTCGACCAGGATATGATCTTGCGGAAATAACCAGGCTGGAAAGAATTTCTTTCCTTGAATTTTGTAACCGGTATAAGTTATTTCAGTCGCATCCAGGAGATAGATTCTGCATTCAACATTTGCTCGATTTGCATATTCCAGTAATTCATTTTCAAGACTTGCAATCGTTTCGCCAACTAACAATCGACGATCAAAAGTCACGCGACAGCGGTTAGGCACAACAGAATTCCCGGGAAATGGCGCAGATATAATGTCAGTTAATACCATGCTGCCTGGACCTAAAATAGGGTCGGTTTTCATTTGCTGGGATTCTATTGAATTTATGAGTCTAATCATGTTGTGCACAGCACACTCGCCAACTTCGGGTGATGACGAATGAGCAGATTGTCCCAAAGTCTCGACAATAATTTCCGCTCTTCCTCTACCACCCCGATTTAAATTCAAATTTGTTGCTTCGCCGATTATGACATAGTCCGGTTGTGTCTGATCAATAACGACTCGTAAACTTCCTCCCTCAAAAACCTCCTCGTTTACGGTTGCGCTTACAAAAATTTTGCCAGAAATCTTTTTTCGATCAACTTTTGCAGCAGCATACATCATGGCGGCTAAATTTCCTTTTGTATCTGCAACTCCACGACCGTATATTCTATCCTGGTGAATGATTCCAGAGAAAGGTTCAAACGTCCAGTCTTCCGGATTCACGGAAACGGTGTCTGCGTGAGCATCCAAAAGGATTGTTTTTCCAGGTGAGATTCCATTGATTTCACCAATTACAGTCCCTGCATCATCGATCCACACCCGGTCATAGCCAAGTACGTTCATTTCGTTGGAAACCAATTGAATGAAGGTTCGTTCCTGCCCAGTGATACTGGTAGTTTGAACGGACTTTTGGGTGAATTGAATAAGGTTTTTGTTGTTCATGTTGATTGCTCCGGTGTCCAGAAAAAATTGTTCTAAACAATTTTACTTCATCACAGGTTAATCATATTTTGTCAAAAAGAGACACTTTTTCCATATTTAAATATGAAAATTTAATCAAACAATAAATTAATCGAAAATGGACTTGAATTTAGTATTGACAAATTATTTTTTAAATATCATAATGTACGTACATTATGATATTTAATCTTTTTTCCGTTCCCGAGTCAGGAATATCCATGTTCCATCTTAACAGAAAATCACCCATCCCTTTGTATTATCAGATTAAATTGAAAATATTGGAGCGGATAGAAAACGGCGAATTTGCTGTTGGGAAGCTATTGCCGACAGAAATGGAGCTTATGGTGAAATATTCCGTAAGTCGCGCAACTGTCCGCCGAGTCATGCAGGATTTGGAAAAAGATGGATATATTAACCGAACTGCAGGTAAGGGAACTTTTGTTATTCGCAGCAAAATAAGTCGGGAATTGACTCACTTGACAAGTTTTACCGAAGATATGAAACATCTTGGCAAAAATGTGTGTTCGAAAATTATTAAATTCCAAATGATTTCATCACAAGATTCGATTGCGGAAAAGTTTGGAATACCAACAGGTTCACCTTTGTTGTATATCTCCCGGTTAAGAAGTGTTGAAGATGAGCCTGTAGCGATTAATATTTCATACATTAATTTACCGGAAGGTATCCATATCTCAGAAAAAGAAATGGATGAAGTTGGGTCGATCTATGCTCTTCTTGAGAGAAAAGGCGTACCGCCATTGGAATCAGATAGGACACTCGAAGCAATTGAGGCCAATGAAGAAAGAGCGAAGATTTTGGACATTCAAGTTGGATCACCATTAATGATGGTTGAAGGATTGGTTTATACCTATAACCAATATCCGATTGAATATCATCAGGTTATCAGTGTTGGAAAACGTTATAAATACAGCATTCATCTCAAAAGATAAATTAGTTTAATTCATTAGAATTTTATTTATGCCAGAGGAGGTGTTGAAAAGAGATAAGTCCTTTAAAGTGGTGAGAACCAGTTTGAGAAAGGGAAATCGCCAAATAACAAACTGGAAATTGTAAGTCCATATCCAATATGTTCCCATTTTTACCTAATTAAGGAGAAAAGAAATGCGTAATAAATTGATCCAAAAAATAATGTATTCGTGCCTTTTGCTCGTCATGGTGGTTGGTATGGTTGGTTGTAGTACTCCTACAGCAGCCCCAACTGAAGCAGTTGTTGCCCCTACTACAGAAGCAGCAGCCCCAACCAAGGAAGCTGCAGCACCAACTAAAGAAGTTGCAGCCCCTGTTGAAGATGTAAAAAAATTTGATGGTGTGGAGTTAACTCTAGCCTCCATGACAGATCAATATGTATCTGCTTTCCGATACCTGATTCCTTTGTTTGAAGAAGAAACTGGAATTAAGGTCGTGATGGACGAATTAGGGTACGTAGATCTCTATCAAAAGTTAACTGCAGATTTTGTTGGAAAGACTGCTCAATATGACCTGATGACGGTCGATATTGTCTGGTCGGGTGAATATGCTACCAATGGCTATACTCTTCCATTAAACGATTTCATGGCTCGTGATGCAGCAGTTACGAATGAAGCTGATATCATGCCAGTCGCATGGACTTTAGGTGAGTATGAAGGCAAACAATGGGCTTATCCTTTAGCAGGTTATGCCAATGTTCTGAACTACCGCAAAGATTTATTTGAAGCTGCGGGAATTACTCCGCCCACCACTCAGGAAGAATTATTAGCTGCCGTGAAACAATTAACAGTTGGAGACCAATACGGTATCGCCCTCTTAGGCGCAAAAGGTTCAGCTGTTGCGCAGGATTATATGTCCTTCCTACAACAACATGGTGGCTCTGTACTTGATGAATCAGGTAAAGTTGCCCTGGTAACACCTAAGAACATTGAAACTCTGGAATTCTTCGGCGAACTTTTCAAATACGCTCCTCCAGGATCAACAGATTACTGGTGGGATCAACGTGAAACTGCATTCCGTAATGGTACTGTTGCAATGATGGAAGGTTGGAGTATTGCTCGAGCTGGTTATGAAAACCCTGAAATGTCCAGTATTGTTGGAAAAGTGGATGTAACCGCTGCCCCTGTCTCAGCAGGCATGGAACCTAAATATGGTTTTGGTGGTTGGGGTATTGGCATCAATGCATCATCTGATCCTCAAAAACAGGAAGCAGCCTGGGAATTCATTAAATGGATTACATCTGTAGATATTCAAAAAGAATGGGTTAAACACGACGGTGCTCCTATCCGACGATCAACCCTGGAAGATCCCGAATTGGTTGCAATGTATCCCTGGTTCCCTCTGATGCTCAACTCTTTCGAAAATGGTGATGGTGATTATCGTCCTCGTATTCCTACCTATAGCATTATTGAGAATGCTCTTGGAACGTATGTGAATGCTTTCCTGGTAGGTCAGGAAACTGCTGAAAGTGCTTTGACAAAAGCTCAAGAACAAGTTGTAGCAAACACAAAATAATTACCGAATAAATTAATGAGATGGGATGCTTACGATTTCGTAAGCATCCCACAACAAATTTCAAGATAATATCCTGAGGATCCATTGAATCAAGCTTTAGGAAAATCAATTAATCGAGTGCTTCAAAGCAAATCCTATGTTGTTCTGTTGTTGCCATTATTAATATTTGTCACTTTAATTGCAATTTATCCTTTATTTTTTTCATTGCGAATAAGTCTTTTTGATTATCGTCTGACAGACCCAAATCAAACACAAACATTTGTCGGAATCCAAAATTATCTTCGGGCTTTCAAAGACCCGGTCATTTTTATTTCGTTAAAGAATACCCTGATATTTGTCTTGGGAACGGTAGTGTCGGAGCTTATTCTTGGATTGGGTTTGGCATTATTATTCGCTCCCGAAACGAGAATTGCACGCTTTGTCCGTTCTTTCCTCTTAATTCCAATGGCTCTTCCACCATTGGTTGTAGGTTTAGTGTGGAAATCTCTTTATAACGCGGATTTTGGAGTGATACCTTATTATCTAAAAGCGCTGGGAATCAATGTGGGCAGAGGCCCGTTAGGCGAGCTCAATTTTGCGATGCCCGCTGTGATCTTGATTGATATATGGCAATGGACACCTTTAATAATGGTGATTTTGTTAGCAGGTTTAAAAAGTCTCCCGAATGAGCCATATGAAGCTGCCTATGTCGATGGTGCCTCTCGTTGGCAAAGTTTTATTTATATTACTTTACCATTACTCAAGCCAACATTTTTAATTGCCTTTCTTACACGTACAATTCAATCGTTCAAAGTTTTTGACACAATATATGCGACCACTTCTGGAGGACCGGGTCAAGCAACGACTGTTTTGAATTTTCACATTTACACAGTAGGAATGACGTTCTTTGATATGGGATATGCTGCTGCCTTGGCAAATATCTTATTAATTGTTGTAGCTGTAATTTCAATCATTTACATAATGGTAATGTCACGCCAGCAGTATTGAGAGGGTTTCATGATTCAAAAGAAAAGTTCGATTGAAAAAATAGTCCTTATTGCTCTTTCAGTTATCGCTATAATTTTTTTCATGATGCCTATTTACTGGTTGATTACTACTTCTTTAAAATTTGGTAGAGACGCATTTCTATTACCTCCTCAATGGCTTGTCTTTGATGCAACATTAAAAAACTTTCGCGAAGTGTTATCTGTAGATAAGACTTTTATGTATATAAAGAACAGCCTCATTATTACATCCGGAACAACAGTTTTATCCTTAATTCTTGGTGTTCCTGCAGGCTATGCACTTGCCAGATCGAAGAGTCGTTTAGTTGGTAATTCATCTTACTTTTTCTTGTTACTACAGATGATTCCCCCAACTGCGATGTTGATACCATTTTATTTAATAATGCGAGATTTGCATTTGATCGGATCTTATACATCTGTCATCTTGTTAGATACCATCTTCGATGCTTCATTTGTAGTTTGGATGATGCGAAGCTATTTTGCAGATGTTCCCAAAGAGATGGAAGAGGCAGCCTTGGTAGATGGTGCATCTCAATTAAGTGCCTTTTTTAAAGTAGCGATCCCTCTTTCAATTCCAGGCATCATCGCATCAGCTTTATATACAATTATTTATTCCTGGAACGATTTCTTGTTCGCCTTAATGCTTACTTCGCCAAAAACCAAAACAATCCCGTTAGGCATTTTAGCTTCATTTAGTTCGGTGGAAATCAGTTGGGGAAAAATGGCTGTGATGTCCATTTTCGCAATAATTCCAGCGATATTAATTTCACTATTTCTAAACCGTTATTTCGTCCAGGGTCTAACGGCTGGGGCATCCAAAGGTTAAATCATGCAAGGGCGAATTAGTTTTTCTGGTGCAACAATTGTTGCTGGTGACGATTTTCAACTGGTTAGTAAAGCATCTCTAAATGTCATAGATGGACGTATTGTATCCATTGGAGAACCAATTGCAGATGCTGTTCAGATTAGTTTTGAGTCAGGTATGATCTGCCCTATGTTCGTTAATGCGCATTCTCATTTAGGAGATACTGGCGCAAAAGAATTGGGAATTGGAATCCCAATGGAGATGCTTGTTTCACCACCGAATGGGTTAAAACACCAATTTCTCAATAAACTGAGCCGTGATGAACATATATCTCAAATGCGTCATGGCGTAACTGAAATGCTTTCTAATGGGATTATCGCTTGTGGAGATTTTCGAGAACAAGGAATGGAAGGCGTCATTCGATTAAAGGAAGCTACCAAAGGTCTACCTCTGAAGGTAAGAATTTTAGGTCGCTTTAGTGAAACTTCAGATCCCGAGACAATGTTGAAAGAAGCAATTGAATTGTTGAATTCTGCGGATGGATTGGGGATCCGCGATGTTGATAGCTATCCAATCAGTCTTATTCAAAGGTTACGCAGAGATTTTCCGGAAAAATTATTTGCGATCCATGTTGCAGAAAATTATCAGGTGGAGCAAAAAAGCATCCTTGAATATGGCTGCGGGCAGGCAAAAAGGTCATTGAAAATGGAACCGGATATCTTGATCCACCTGACACATACATCGACTAAGGAATTAAAGGAAATTAATTCTGCAAAAATACATGCTGTAAGTTGTCCACGAACAAATAGTATTCTAGGAGATGGGCTTCCGGATCTTAAGAATTGGATCGATGTGGGAATTGAGTTTGGATTGGGAACCGATAACATGATGGCGAGTTCTCCGGATATGTTCAGAGAAATGGAATATACATCCCGTGTGATCAGAGGCATGAATCGTGATGCTGGATCAATTGACTCAAGAAAGATTTTGATAGCTGCAACACTTCAAGGAGCACGGACACTTAAATTAGAAAAAGACCTGGGAAGTTTATCGCCTGGAAAATTTGCCAGTTTTATTGTTCTGAATACACAGGATATGAATTTGAGATATAGCCAGGATATGTTCAGTGCAATTGTGAATAGAGCTGGTGTACAGGATATTAATAGTATTTATATTGAAGGAGAAAAATACAAATGACAACCGACACAATGCGCGTAATGTGGGCTGAACGACCCAATGAATTGGAAGTTCGGCGTGTACCAATGATTCAAATTGAAGAAGATGAAGTGCTAATTAAAGTTGCATATGCTGGAATTTGCCCCTGGGATGTACGAGCTTTTTCAGGGCTTTCATCATCCGTCGCTTTCCCGAGAATCCTGGGACATGAAATGGCTGGAGTAGTGATGGAAGTAGGTAAGAATGTGAAAGTAATCAAGCCTGGTCAACGTGTAGTGCCGGATATGGGAATTAAATGTGGAGTCTGTAAGGCTTGTCGCTCAGGTAGAGAAAACAGATGTCAAAATCCGGTATTTCGTCAATATGGGGGCGGATTTGCAGATTATGTACGTGTACCGGAAAGAAATGTCCATATCATTAAAAATAAAGAGACAAAATTGCAAGCTGCCGCATTTGTCGAGCCCCTGGCTTGCGTTGTACGAGGACAGGATATCTTACATTTGTATCCTGGGGAATTTGAACTTATTGCAGGCATTGGACCGATTGGTCTCATGCACTTACAAGTAGCCAAAGCATTTGGATGTCAGGTTATTGTATCCGATCCTGTTCCTGAAAGACTTGTCAAAGCGAAGGAATTAGGCGCAGATTGGGTTGTTAATCCAAACGAGACTGATGTTGCTCAATTTGTTAAAGATATTACAGGTGGTTGGGGAGCAGATGCTGCTGTCGTTACTGTTGGGTCAGCTCGTTTGATTGAACAGGTTGTTCCCATGCTTGCCCCGGGAGGAAGACTTAATATATTCGCAGGCGTATATCCAAAAGATGCATTGCAGATAGATCCTAACTTAATCCATTATGGAGAATTTGTTATCACAGGTTCTGCGGATAGTGCACCACAAAATTTTAACAAAGCCCTGGATTTAGTCGAGAACCGCATGGTAAATACAGAGACTTTGATCAGCCATCTTTTGGATCTGGAAGAATTGGGCAAGGGTTTTGAGATTGTCAAAAATCGGCAGGGATTGAAAGTAATGCTGGAAGTGGATTCTAATTTGAAATGACGAATGACAAGCCCTATGTTTTAGCTTTTGATATTGGTACTTCTTCACTAAAGGCAGTAGTTTATGCTTATAGCGGGAAAAGTATTGCTTCCGAGTCATTTCGTTATGAAATGATTACTCCTGAACCCGGTTGGGCAGAAGCCAATATCAATGACTGGAAAGTAGCATTGGAATTTGTCCTGAACAAACTCAAAAACAATGGGAGTTTGCTGAAAGAAATTCAGATCGTCGCCTTTACAGGTCAAATGCATACTGCTGTTTTATTGGATGAAAGTCTTGAACCACTATCACCAACAATTTTATG
>PHBS01000167.1 GCA_002841995.1 Chloroflexi bacterium HGW-Chloroflexi-8 | reverse complement strand
CCCCGCGACCATCAACCCCAGCGTAACCAGCGGATTGCCCGGCTGTGGACTGAACTTTTGTGTCAGAACCAAAGCGAGCCCGGCCGTAGCGGCAATGCCGCCAGTGACTGCAATATAGCCATAAAGCTGCTTGATGGTCAGAAGACCACTTTCGAGGGGCTGCGGACCGTATTGTGTGCGGTAGTAGTTGCCTCTATCCACGCCTTTGCGGTAATCCGTCAGGTCATTGATCAGATTGTTGGTCGCGTGTGCAAAGATCAAACCTACCGTTAGTAGTGACCATCTGCCCAAATCGAATGCCCCTGCCCGCCATGCGAATAAACCAGCAATGGCTGCTGAAATAAATGTCATTAATAATACTGCTGCACGGGTAGAAATGAGCCAGCGTGAAATAATATCCAGTCGATCCCACTCCGCTTTATCTATTCGAGGGATTACCCTGAGCGCTTTTAACCACATACTCACATTCATTTGTTTTTATCCTTAAGTTTAGTATTCAGGTAAATTTTATCCTGTTAAACCCAACAAATGTAATCCTTGTAGAAGCTGAAACACCTGGAAAGAATCGGAATTTCAGTATAATAGTTGCATGAATGACTTAAATGAAAGAATAAATATCCCTTTATTATTAGGTGACTGGTTGACTCTCGCATTGGTCACAGTTATTGGTTTTTTGAGCCATAATCAACAAATTCAATTCGGTCGATTTCTGGCTATTGCTATACCAATCTGCCTTTCATGGATACTGACAGCACCCTGGTTTGGTATTCTCACCACAAGAAAAGACGAGGGTTTGAAAAACTGGTGGAAAATTGGATGGGCAGTGCTGCTCGCCGTACCGCTGGCAGTTATCTTGCGTGGATTGGTATTAGGCAGTGCTGTTCAGGTTTCTTTCACCTTTGTAATGATAGCAACCAGTATGCTTGGTTTGTGGATTTGGCGTTTTGTGTGGAGTATTGTGCTAACAAAAAATAAATAGAAATGCTATTTTATTTTTTTTGCTTATCTTTTAATCCACTTCTTTTCCAGGAAGAAAGACAAGAAGCCTAATAGACTAATTCCCCCGGCAATCATCAATCCGGCATTGATTCCCAATTTATTCGAAATCCAGGGAGCGAACAACGGAGCAGCAATTAACGACATGTATTGAGTCATTTGTGCTGCAGCCACAAATGTGGCACTCTGGTCCGGTGGTACGCGATTCATGAGCTCATCAAAAAATACAAGGTTGATACCTGCCTGAAAAATGCCGTTTATCCCTGCAAAAATCACCACTGGCCAAACCTGATGACTGATCCCGGTTAAAATCGGGAACAAAGAACCACCGAATGTTGCAGCAACCAGCACCATATGCGACCCACGGCTGCGAGTCTGGTTCAGCCAGATAAAATAACCCAAAATTACGGTTGTTGAAGCTGCGATATTAATTAATGCAATCCAGAAATCGGTCGCATTTAGACCTTTTACATAATAGATTGGTAATAATGGATTCGCCAGTGCTGTTCCGGATAAAAATAAAAATCGTTTGAAAACAAAGGAGACAAATGGCTTTTCAGAAAGGATCAATTTAAAGTATCCGGATACCCTTTCTTTTATCGAGCGTTTTACCGTTACATAACTGGGGATGGTATTCGGGATATTGATACGGCTGGAAAAATAATAACTGATCAAACCTCCAATAGAAAATACAATAAATACCAATTGGTAGTTTCTGGGAAATTCCCAGGTTTCCAGCAATTTTCCAGCAATCAAAGCCGCAATTGCATTTGCGAAACCCATCAATGACCAACGATGACTCATTAATTCATATCGGCCAGATGATCCGGAGACCTTGTTCATCACCACTGAAAACGAAATATTCAGGACAGTTTGCGGGATCGTCGCAATTGCCCACAAGCCTAAAATCCCTAAAATCGCCCCCGCTTGTGGAAAAATAATCAAAACCATGCCTGTCAGGCCATAACTGGAAAGTACTGCCAAGCGAGCTGCGCTAAACCATGGAACGATGTTTTTGCGGGATTGTAAAAATTGACCCAAAGGGATCGCCAGAATCAACCCGGCCAAAGCAGGCATAAATGTCAACATACTGACCTGAAAGGTATCCGCGCCTAAACGTGTTAACAATACCGGCAAAAAAGGTGCGACGGCATTCCCAAACGCAACACCAATGGCATCAATTTGCACATTGCGGAAATTGGTACGATCCATCTCCGGCGAATTTTGCGGAATATTAAACCATCGATAGACTAGCTGATAGAGGTGTCGGAAGAATTGGGGGACCATATTTTTAATTAGAATACTAAACTTGTTCTAAGAGTTAAATTCATTTATCAAGGACGCCCTTTTGCCATCCTATTATTATATTCGTAAGGTTAAGAACCGTCGACATCCATCCCGCCTCAACCTGACAATTATTTTCATGAAGTGGATTTCGACTTATCTTATGCCCAAACGCAAAAACATGGTTCGTTTTGGATTTGGCTCTCTCCTTACACTGGTTTATAATAATATGAACTAAGATAAGGGATAAAAAAATTGATTCATCATGGATGAAATTGCATTAGCACTTTCTGCCCAACAAGGGGATCTTAATGCTTTTAATCGATTAGTCCTGGAATATCAGGATCTGGCATTTAATGTTGCATATCGTATGCTGGGAGATTCGGATGCAGCCGCTGATGCATCTCAAAATGCTTTTATTTCAGCTTACCGTCACCTTTCCACATACCGGGGAGGATCCTTTAAATCCTGGGTCATGCGTATTGTCACAAATACATGTTATGACGAGCTACGTCGTCAAAAAAGAAGACCAACTACTCCACTTGAACCTTTAAACGACGAAAATCAAGATGAAAACGATTCTCCGGAATGGATGAAAGATGGTCAACCATCACCCGAAAGTATGCTTGAGTCAAACGAACTCGAAAATGCCATCCAATCCTGCCTTCAAAAGATGAAGGAAGATTTTCGTCTGGTTGTCATTTTAGTTGATATACAAGGAATGGATTATCAGGAAGTCTCAGATGACACAGGGATGCCGCTGGGTACAATAAAAAGCCGTTTGGCACGTGCCCGCGGAAAATTACGTGATTGTTTACAATATTTCAGGGAACTTTTACCAGCCAACTACCGTCTTGATGATGAGGGCAATTTATGAACAACAAGTACTCACCACAAGATTGGCAACGATTATCCGAATATCTGGATGGGCAACTTTCTCCGCAGGAGAAAGCGCGTCTGGAGACACGTCTCCAAACCGAACCCGAGCTGAAAATGGCTTATTCGGAAATGCGCCAGACCAAAATTCTTCTGAAGAGTTCGAAAAACCTTAAGTCGCCTCGCAATTTTACAATAACGGAAGCCCAAGCATTAACCTTAAAACCAGTTCGGAAAAACCGATTTCTACCTGTTTTATCCTTTTCATCACTCATAGCAACCGTATTAATGATTTTTGCTATCTTTTTTGAGTTGACTTCTGGAGCCAATTTGACAGCTCAGGTTGCTAATGAACAACCAGCAGCTTCACTGGCAATGGAATCAGCTCCTATGGATAGCAGAGCTGCTGAAGGCAATCCCATGATCATTCAGTGGGGCGGCAACCAGGCTTATGGCATGGGTGGCGGCGGTGGAGACAGCACTTCTCTGGCGGTTGGCGGTGGTGCGGAACAGAATGACCTTTTGACCAAATCCATGAATGAAACACCCGGCGTGGGCGGGGCTGACCCCGGTGCAATTTCCATCACACCAACGCCCGAATCCCCCCCAGAAACTGCAATACTTACGGCTCCAGTTGAAATTCCAGGACCAATTACAGGCGCTGGTCCGATCCTCGGAATTCGTTCCGGAGAAGAAGCGGACTCTTATAACCAGGCAGTCATGAATGATTTAGTCACTCAATCTGCAGCCAGGCAATCAACAGAAAAACCAGCTTTACCATTCCTGCGTTGGATTCAAGTTGGTCTGGCAATCCTTGCAATCATCACCGGGGGCACAGCCATTTATTTGTGGAGAAAGTCTAGAATTTGAATCATCACACCTTACCCATCCAATATTGCCCCTATTGTGGAACAAAAACAGAAATAAAAGAAATTTATCAGGAAGTTCGACCCAGTTGTCCAAACTGCGGTTGGGTTTACTTCGAAGATCCTAAGGTAGCCGCAGCTGTTGTTGTTCTGGAAAAAGACAAAATCCTTTTAACTCGTCGTTTCTTTAACCCACACAAAGGAGCCTGGACTCTTCCTGCGGGTTTCATCAATGCACATGAAGATCCACAAGCTGCTGCCAAACGTGAGTGTCTTGAAGAAACTGGCCTGGAAGTCCAAATAACTGGATTACTGGATTTGATCAGTGGCCGTGAACATGATCACGGTGCGGATATGGTTATTGTTTATTCCGCAAAAATAAATGGTGGATTGTTACGAGCTGGTGACGACGCTGATGAGGTTGCTTTTTTTTCCATTCACGACTTACCCGAGCTTGCATTTCAAGCTACACGCCAGGTTATACAAAAAATCAAGGATAATCATCAGCAGCACGAATAATTGTTTCAACCTGCAATCTCAATAATTCCAGTTATTCTGATTTTCCTGGGTATACTTTGCTCCGAATTTGCTATAATTAGAACAACCTTTCAGTAATTCGGAGTATTTTATTGGTCAAAAAACAAATCAGCCAGACCAAAAGCAAATCAACGACTGGCAAAACCAGGCTTCCTGCTAAAAGCACACGAGCCAAAAACTCAGCAAGGCTTCCCAAAAGCACTAGCCCGAGACGCACCAGTCAGAGGCGGTCTAAATCCAGTATAAGTTGGAAACGGATATCCAATGAACGAAAGCTGGATATCTTGGGGATCATTTTAGCTTTAGGTGGATTCCTGACGATTTTGGGTTTGCTTTCATCACAACGCAGCCAGGTAACTGGTTGGTGGATCAATTCAATCACAAAAGTTGCCGGCTGGGGAACGTTTGTGCTGCCATTGGCTTTATTGGTGGTAGGTGTCTGGCTCATTTTACGCAACATCGAGAAATTTCCGCCACTTTCCACCGAAAGAATAGTAGGCGTCATTCTGCTTTATTTAAATATTCTTGCATGGATTCATATGAGCAGTAGTGGAGGCTGGGAAATCGCGTCGGCAGGAAAAGGTGGTGGCTATATTGGTGCTTTTTTTGAGCAAATTCTTACCAATAGTTTAGGACGAGCAGGTGCAATTATTGTCCTGGTTGGCTGGGCATTAATCGCATTGGGATTGTCTTTGGATATTTCCATTCCGGATCTATTTCGAAAAATCCAACCTATCCTTTTACGTTTTCGTGAGAACCGTCAATTAAAATTAGCATCCAAACAAAATATTAATAGAGAATCTTACTCCAATCCATCCTTTATGGATGAAAGTATCAACGAACCCGCAATTCTTGAACATGGGTTTACTCCCATGTCTCACAACGCACACGTCAATCCCGCAATAAACCCAAAAGCATTGAAAGAATCTTCCAGCAATGAAGCGCAACCAATTAACATTCCCGCAAAAAAAGTAACCACAGCATCAACACCATCAAGCAACGCTGTTGCCCCTCCAACGGTAACTCAGGGTGCCAGCGCAGAAAAATGGATACTCCCGGATATTAAAAGCATCCTGGATGCGGCAACAATCATGGGGATTGAAAGTACGCTCGATAAACAGCGTGGCGGGATTATTGAAGACACTTTGGCATCATTTGGGGCACCTGTTAAAATCGTCGAGATCAAACGTGGACCCACGATAACTCAATTTGGGGTTGAACCTTTATTTCTGGAAACAAGAGCCGGGCGTACACGGGTAAGGGTCAGTAAAATAGCAAATCTGGCAGACGATCTCGCATTAGCACTGGCTGCACCAAGAATCCGAATTCAGGCGCCGGTTCCCGGACATAATTACGTAGGCATCGAAGTACCGAATTCCGAATCAACCCGGGTGACTTTACTGGAAGTATTGGACAGTAAAAATTTCAACCGCAAGAAATCGCCGTTAAGAATTGCCCTGGGAATGAATGTGGCCGGAGAACCAATTGCCTCTGACCTGGCTGGTTTACCGCATTTATTGATCGCAGGAACAACAGGTTCCGGTAAATCGGTTTGTGTCAATTCCATTCTATGTTGTCTGCTACTCAATAACACACCTGCAGAACTTCGTTTGATCATGGTTGACCCAAAACGGGTTGAGCTGACTGGCTATAACGGTATTCCACATTTATTAGCGCCGGTAATTACCGATACAGAAAAAGTGGTGAATGCTTTACAGTGGATTCAGCGAGAAATGGATGCACGCTACTATCGTTTCTCGCAAGTGGCATCCCGAAATATACAAGAATATAATTCAAAAAATGCGGATAAATTACCTTATATCGTAGTTGTGATTGATGAACTGGCTGACCTGATGATGCTCGCTCCGGATGAGACTGAAAGAAGTCTGACACGTTTAGCGCAATTAGCTCGGGCAACAGGGATTCATCTGATTCTGGCTACACAAAGACCATCCACAGATGTGGTCACAGGATTAATCAAAGCCAATTTTCCTGCCAGAATTGCATTCGCAGTGGCATCTAATACGGACAGTCGTGTAATTCTCGACCAGCCAGGCGCCGAACGATTATTAGGTCGTGGAGATATGCTTTTCCAGGCTCCCGACGCTGCAGCCCCTGTACGCCTTCAAGGCGTTTTCATTACAGATCAGGAAATTGCCCGATCAGTCGATTATTGGAAGCTTCAGGCTATGAATATAAATGTAGATCAAACTGAGACTACACATGCTGTTAGTATTCAACCATTACCGGGGGATGATGCACTCAAACAAGTGCCACTTTTCGAAGATATGCCAGATAAAAATCAGGACCCCATGCTGAATGAAGCCACTGAACTGGTTAGAAAAGAAGGACGTGCATCTATTACTATGTTACAACGTAAACTGGGTGTTGGCTACACACGCGCTGCCCGTATGATTGACATGCTGGAAGATAAAGGCATCATCAGCCCACCGCTTTCGCATTCTAATGTCCGAGAGGTTTTAGATTTTGGGCAAACTGCACCGCCGGAAGATAATGGCTATTAAATTAAAAAGTCACGAGAAATTCTCGTGACTTTTTTTGTTATTGCGGTATTTTTTACAAACCCGCAGCTTTTTTCAATTGCTCAGCGCGGTCTGTTTTTTCCCAGGTTAAATCCAGATCATCACGACCAAAGTGACCATAAGCAGCGAGTTGTTGATAAATGGGGCGGCGAAGGTCTAAATCGCGAATAATCGCACCCGGGCGAAGATCGAATGTCTTATTAATCAAATCTGCAATTTCTTCGTCGGGAATCAGTCCAGTACCAAAAGTTTCCACGTTGATACTGAGAGGATGTGCAACACCAATGGCATAAGCCACCTGGATTTCACAGCGCTCAGCCAAACCAGCAGCAACCACATTCTTTGCAACCCATCGGGCTGCATAAGCGGCAGAACGATCAACTTTGGTCGGGTCTTTTCCGGAGAATGCTCCACCACCGTGTCGTCCCATGCCACCATAAGTATCAACAATGATCTTTCTTCCGGTCACACCGGCGTCACCCATTGGTCCGCCAATGACAAAACGGCCGGTAGGATTGACAAAAATCTTTACAGCACTATCCATCAATTCCGCAGGAATCACTGGTTTGATAACGTGTTCAATCACCGCACGACGAATTTCATCCTGAGAAATTTCTGGTGCATGCTGTGTGCTGATCAAAACTGTGTCAACCCGTTTCGGTTTCCCAAACTGATATTCCACCGTTACCTGACTTTTTCCATCCGGTCGCAGCCAGGGCAAAGTGCCGTTCTTGCGAACTTCAGCCAAACGGCGACAAAGCTTGTGAGAAAGATAAATCGGCATTGGCATAAGAACATCCGTCTCGTTACAAGCATAACCAAACATCATTCCTTGATCACCAGCACCAATCTGCTCAATCTCTTCATCAGTCACTTCACCGCTTTTTGCTTCCAGCCCTTTGTCCACACCCATGGCAATATCACTTGATTGTTGAGCAATTGCAACTTGAACTGCACAGGTGTTGCCATCAAAGCCTTTTTCACTGCTATCGTAACCAATTTCTTTTACCACTTTTCGGACAAGTTGATCCATATCGACAAAACCATTGGTTGTGATTTCGCCTAAAATCAACACAAATCCGGTTTTTGTGGCTGTTTCACATGCCACTCGAGAACGTGGATCCTGGGAAAGACAGGCATCCAACACGGCGTCACTGACCTGATCACAGAGTTTATCAGGGTGCCCTTCGGTAACCGATTCAGAAGTAAAAAGGTACTTTGGGGAATTCATAAAAGTTGTATTCATTATTTAACCTCCACAAAAAAAATTGCCCCTTCGGTCGGCGAGGGGCAATCCAGAACAATCTAGATACAACTGCCCTCTCATCTTCCAGAAATTACTGCCGGAATTGGCACCATTAAAAAAGCGAAACGCATCGTTTTA
>PHBS01000166.1 GCA_002841995.1 Chloroflexi bacterium HGW-Chloroflexi-8 | reverse complement strand
AAATTACCAAGAGGCGTTTTTTGGTCCGAACCCATCAAGGAGGATATTTTCCAAGCCATCTTACTACTTTCCAGACATCTATCCCTCTCAATACCTCCTTTAGGAGACGCACAGACTGCGGATATGAGTCTGATTTTAAACGTACAAAATTCCTTTAACTATTAGATTGTAAAGAGACATTTGTTTTATTTAATTAAAAATTCTATTCGAGAGATATGTAAAATGTAATATCCCTGCGATTCCGTAAGCCCCGGATCCTTTGGCATTGTTGATTATCTAAGGACATAACTTGAGATTGTCGTACACTCTATTCTGTTGAATCTTACTCATTGTTTCGTTTACAGAACTAATAATACAATGTACTTTTCTGGTAAAATAAATTATTAATTTACTATTGATAATCTATAAAAGGGTGGAGATCATAACTCAGACACAAAATTAATGAGGAAGAAATTAACATTATTAGTAAGTTATAGGAGGTAAATTTTGTTTGAAGGTGTTTTTATTCATCAAAGTTCAGATGTATCTGAAAAAGCAAAAATTGGTAATGGGACTAAAATTTGGCAACATTGTCAAATTCGCGAAAATGCAGTTATAGGGGAAAACTGCGTGCTCAGTAAAGGGGTGTATATAGATTTTGGGGTGAAAATTGGTTCAAATGTAAAGATCCAAAATGGAATTTCAATTTACCATGGGGTTACAATAGAAGATGGAGTTTTTTGTGGTCCTCATTGTGTATTTACGAATGATAAACAGCCCAGATCCATTAACCCCGATGGAACTTTAAAAAACGTAAGCGATTGGAAGTTGAGCAAAACTCTTATAAAAAAAGGAGCCTCAATTGGCGCCAATGCCACAGTTGTATGTGGTGTAACAATTGGTGAATGGGCTATGGTTGGCTCAGGATCAGTAGTAACAAAAGATGTTCCTGATCATGCATTAGTGTATGGCAACCCTGCAAAAGTTCATGCTCTAGTATGTGCCTGTGGTGAAAAAATCGACCATAGGTCATTTGTTAAATGTGAATCCAATAAAGATATGATTTCGTTTACTTGCCTGGCTTGTAAAGAAACGATTGAGATTTCAAATTCAGAATTGTTAAATTTAATTTTTAAGTAAAGGAGAAAAATAAATGATTCCCGTCTCTAAACCCTACATTGGTGAAGAAGAAAAGAAAGCAGTTATGGAAGTTTTAAATTCGGGTATGTTGGCACAAGGTCCGCGTGTAGCAAAATTGGAAGAGAAATTTACTGAAGTATGTGGTGTTAAGCATGCAATCGCAACCACATCCGGTACAACAGCTTTACACGTAGCTCTCCTAGCCAATGGTATTGGTCTTGGAGATGAGGTCATTACAACTCCATTTACATTTATCGCGTCTGCTAATAGCATTATTTTCACGGGTGCAAAACCAGTTTTTGTTGATATTGATGCAAGCACCTTTAACATAAACCCCGATTTAATTGAAGCAGCCATAACGCCTAAAACTAAGGCAATTTTACCAGTTCACCTTTACGGATACATGTGTGATATGGATAAGCTCCAGGCAATTGCTGATAAATACAATCTTGTTATTATCGAAGATTCATGCCAAGCGGTTGGTGCCACCTTTAAAGGCAAGGTTGCTGGTAGTTTTGGAACCGGTGCATTTTCTCTTTACGCTACAAAAAATATCATGTCGGGGGAAGGTGGGATGATCACCACAAACGATGATTCTGTGGCTGAAAAATGCCGCTTGATTCGCAGCCATGGTATGAAGCGACGTTATTATCATGATATGATCGGCTTTAATTTTAGAATGAGCGATTTACATGCAGCTATTGGATTGGCTCAAATTGATCGTCTCGAAGCATTTACCCAGGCTCGTGTAAATAATGCGCATTATCTAAATGAGAATTTAAAGACAGTTGTTACACCTAAAGTTAAAGATGGATATGGTCATGTTTGGCATCAATATACAATTCGTCTTGATGGAAAGCGCGATCGTGATGCAGCGGTGAAACGATTGGCGGATGCCGGTGTTGGTTCTGGTGTATTCTATCCGGTTCCCGCCCATAAACAACAATATATGCAGGATTTAGTAGGCGAGTATAATTTGCCTGTCACTGAGCAATTAGCTAATGAGGTAATTTCATTACCAGTACATCCTCAATTAAGCCAATCGGATTTGGATACGATTGTCACCGAGGTAAACAAACTATGAGTTTAAAAACTGCTGTGATTGGTGTTGGATCGATGGGCAGAAATCATGCCCGGGTTTACTGGGAAATGCCAAATGTTTCTCTAGTAGGGGTTTCAGATGCGAATATTGAGGTGGCAAATAAAATTGCTGATAAGTACAGCACCAAAGCCTACTCTAACTACCTTGAGATGTTGGATATTGAAAAACCGGACGCTGTGACCATCGCAGTACCGACTGTCATGCATAAACAGGTCGCTTTAGATATTATCGATCGTGGAATTCCATTGTTAATAGAAAAACCAATTGCATTCTCTGTTGAAGAGGGACTTGAGGTCATAGATCGAGCTCATCAAAATAGTGTAAAACTGATGATTGGCCATATTGAACGTTTTAATCCTGCAATTATTGGCTTAAAGGAACGCATCGCTCAAGGGGAGCTTGGACGTATCTTTCAAATGGATGCTCGTCGACAGGGACCATTTCCTGCACGGATTGGGGATGTAGGTGTAGTTATTGACCTTGCAGTTCATGATTTGGATATAATGCGATATGTGTCTCAGAATGAAATTGTCAGGGTATATGCTGAAACCGAAAAACACATTCATAGTAAGTATGAAGATATGCTCTCTGGTCTTGTCCGTTTATCTGATGGTGCAATTGGAACCCTGTCTATCAACTGGCTGACCCCAACAAAAATCCGCGAATTTTTCGCAACTGGTGAACGTGGGATGTTTCAGGTTGATTTATTAACACAGGATTTGTACTTCTTTGAAAACCCGGATTCATATTCAAGTGAATGGGAGACTTTGCGCGTCTTGCGCGGGGTACATGAAGGAAAAATGACCAGATATGTTCTTGCCAAAAAAGAACCTTTACGCTCTGAACAAGAATCTTTTATTGATGCAGTACTTAACGATAAACCAGCACCAATAACAGGCGAGGATGGACTAAAAGCGTTGGAATTAGCCAAAGCAATTGTTATGTCTGGTGTAAATCATAAAGCTATTGAAATATAATCTTTTTTGTAAATGTTTTCTTAAATTATGAAGTCGTCAACTTTTTAACTCACAAGCAGCTTTTGAGATAATGGGATTCTATACTTCGTCATTTTTATATGTTTAAATGGTAGATTTTTATTTAGGTGGCAATAAATCTGTGTTTTCTTTGTGGTAAAAGGTATATTAATGATTAATTTTGATGATTTGAAACAAAAAATATTAAAACATGAAATTGTTATTGGTGTAATTGGTTTAGGGTATGTTGGATTGCCAGTCGCCTGTATGTTTGCCAAATCAGACTTTCAGGTTATAGGTCTCGATATCAAACAAGATCGAATTGATAAAATAAACCTTGGAGAAAGCCCAATTGAAGGAAAAGAACCAGGGCTTTCCGAATTATTACAGGAAGTTGTATCCTCAGGTCATTTTAAGGCGACAACTGATTACAATTTATTAAGCCAGGCTGATATCATATTAATTGATGTGGAAACCCCTGTAGATGAAAATAACAGACCTCAATATGTCGCTTTGCGGGGGGCATGCAGCAGTTTGGCGAAAGTGATGAAAGATGGGGTTTTGGTAATCGTTGAGTCGACAATTGCGCCAGGCACCATAGATCGTGTGGTGCAGCCTTTACTTGAAGAATGTTCGAATAAAAAATCAAACATAGACTTTTATCTTGGTGCTTGTCCGGAGAGGGTGATGCCAGGCAAATTATTGACAAATTTACATAAGATGAGCCGGGTTTGTGGTGGCAGCACCCAAGAGGTTTCCGATGTGATGGTGACTTTGTATCAAAATATTGTTGAAGCAGATTTGGATACTGCAGATCCGGTGACGGCAGAATTAACCAAAACCGCTGAAAATGCTTATCGCGATGTGCAAATTGCTTTTGCAAATGAACTGGCGATGATTTGTGAATCTACAGGCGCGGATTTTATACGGGTCAGAGAATTGGTAAATAAATCACCAGGGCGTAACGTGTTGCTGGCAGGTGCAGGGGTTGGCGGGCATTGTATTCCAAAGGATCCATGGTTATTGGCTTTTGGCGCACAAGATAAAACACCCCTAAGGTTGATACCTGCAGCGAGGGCGGTCAATGATGGTATGCCCATCCATATCGGAGAACTTCTTAAGTCAGCATTAGGGGAGAAGGGTTTATCTTTGACTGGATCGCAAATCATCATACTTGGTTATTCTTATCTGGAAAATAGTGGCGATATTCGAAATAGCCCCAGCGAAAAGTTGGTATCCTGGCTAAGAATGCAAAATGCAAACGTATTAATCCATGATCCCTGGGTAGAAGAATATAAAGGCGACTTGCTGAAGATGGCAATAGGCTGTGATGCTGCTGTTCTTATGGTTGCTCATCAGGATTATTTTGAGCTGTCATTAAAAGAATTAGGCAAATCCCTCCGTCACCACATCCTGGTGGATGGACGAAATGTTTTTGATCAAGAAGAAGCGATCGCGAGTGGTTTCTCTTTCAAGTCATTAGGACGTGGGGAATGATAATCCGCCAAAGTATACGAAAGTTTTTGCTATTATGAAGACGATGGTTGTGTTGGTTAACAATGAATATAATAATGACCCGCGAGTAAATCGGTGTGTAACAGCTTCCAAAGAATACTTTGATCAAATTACTGTTCTTTCCGGGGTTCCACATAAAAAAAATAGAACAAACACGAGGGATGGATCGGTTACTGTTAAACGTTATTATTACTACAAACCAAATTTTAGTAAATCTAAATTCATCAAAAAAGCCCTGGATATTGCATCGAAAACGGATAAAACTAAAACTGAAGGTGCAACAGGGGAATCAAATACGAATGGTAATGGTGTTATTCGTATCCTGTTACATTTAGGCTGGTTCTTCTACATTTTTTTAATGAACCTTTGGATATTTATTCGATTTGCTGGTTTGAGAGCAGATATTTACTACGCAAATGACTATGATACATTGCTTGCAGCATTTCTTTTGGCCAAAATACATCATGGTAAGCTGATTTATGATTCGCACGTATTCTATTCGGATCTTCTGAGTGACAGCCCAAAAATATATAGAAAACTAATCCAGTTCGTTGAAGGCCATTTGGCGAGAAAAGCTTCGGTTGTAATCACGGTTAATCATCCCATAGCCAATATATTAACAAAAAGATATCAATTGATTGAAACCCCTGTAGTGATATATAACACACCGTATTTCCAGGAAGTATTAGAGACTTCTAACAGGATACCCAATAAGCCATTCAAACTTCTTTATCATGGCATGTATTTGCCAGGACGCGATCTTGATGAATTGGTAAGAAGTATGAAAGATGTGACAAATTTCCGTTTATATTTGAGAGGTTTTGGGATTATCGAACAGGTGCTCCGTGATCTAGTCTTGGAGTTGGGTTTATCCGATCGTGTTATCTTTCTTGAGCCTGTTGCAATGAAGGAAATGGTTTTTTCAGCAATAGATTTTGATATGGGAATCATTCCTTATCCGGGAACACAAAAAGAGTTAAACTCATATTACTGTACACCTAATAAAATTTTTGAATACATGATGGCTGGACTGGCTTTAGCCGTTAGCGATTTACCGGTGTTGCGAGAAATTGTCTCAATACATAAACTTGGTGTCATATTTGATTCAAATAATCCCAGGCATATGGCTGAGGTCCTTAATAAAATTACCCAAGAGAATATGGTTCAAATGAAAATCAATTCTCTGTTAGCTGCAAAGGAAATATATAACTTTAATCAAGAATCAAAAAAATTGCATGAAATCTATGATCATCTTTACCAAGCGAATTGAGAGAAAATTTACTAAAATATGACAACTTGGAACAATTCTCGATGATAATTAGGGTTTGAGGGAATTATGTATAAAAATAAAAAGATAGCGGCTGTGATTCCGGCATATAATGAAGAAAAATTGATCAGTCGTGTAATTACTACCATGCCTGATTTTGTTGACAAAATGTATATTGTTGATGATGCCAGTAAGGACTCTACGATTGAAATAGTAAATTTTTTTGCTGATCAATCTCCGGACCGGATTTGTCTAATACATCATGAAAAAAACCTGGGGGTAGGCGGGGCTATTTTATCTGGTCACCAGAAAGCTCTCTCAGACGGTATGGATATCATGGTGGTCTTAGCGGGGGATGCTCAAATGGATCCAAATGATTTGCCAACAGTGATTGACCCGATAGCAGATGACGTGGCGGATTATGCCAAAGGAAATCGCTTTATCAGCGGAGAAGCCTGGTTGAATATGCCGCGTGTTCGTTTTTATGCCAATGCCGGGCTGTCTTTCCTGAATAAATTTGCTTCTGGGTATTGGCATATTTCCGATCCTCAATGCGGATATACAGCCATTTCAAGCCAAATATTTAAGAAAATGGATATGAATAGAATTAGTCGCGGTTACCATTTTGAGAACTCAATGCTCATTGACTTGAATATGATTAATGCCCGGGTTGTAGATGTACCGATTAAAGCAGTATATGGCATTGGAGAGAAATCAGGCATTAACCATGTATTCGCTGTAATTTCATTTTCAGCGTTTCTTTTTAAGGCTTTTTGGTGGAGATTGTTCCAAAAATATGTTATTCGAGATTTTCATCCTTTGTTTTTTTTCTATATTTTTGGAATTCTGTTTTTTTTCTCAGGAGCAATATTTGGGTTGTATATTGCTGGAATTCGTTTAACTGGCCATCTCATAACGAGCACCAGTGCGTTATTTGCCGTGTTCTTATTCACCACTGGGTTGCAAATGCTATTGTTTGCAATGTGGTTCGATCGAGATTATCTAAGAAGGCAGTAAAATTTAAATTAATTATTTGTTTTGGAATAATTGAAAACCTTTATGAAATTAATTACAGTAATAGGTGCGAGACCACAGTTTATTAAAGCAGCCACGGTAAGCCGACTTTTACGGGAACAGATAACAGAGCTTTATATTCATACCGGGCAACATTATGATGATAATATGTCAGACATATTTTTTCGTGAACTGTCGATTCCACAACCGGATTACAACCTTGGTATTGGCGGTGGTTTACACGGATCGATGACAGGCGAAATGTTGGGATGCATAGAAAAAATATGTCTGGAAGAAAAACCAGATAGCCTTCTGGTATATGGTGATACTAATTCAACCCTAGCCGGGGCGTTGGCAGCGGTAAAACTTCATATTCCAGTGATCCATGTAGAAGCAGGTCTCCGCAGCTTTAATCGCCAGATGCCAGAAGAAATTAATCGGCTTTTGACGGACCATATTTCTTCACTCCTATTCTGTCCGACTCAGGTAGCCATAAACAACCTGGCAGCTGAAGGTGTCATCCAGAATATACATTTAGTAGGGGATGTAATGTTGGATAGCATAGCCTTCTTTACCCCCCTTGCAACTATTCATTCGAATATCCTTGAACAATATAACTTGTCAGAAAAGGAATATTTATTAGTGACTTTACATAGAGCAGAAAATGTCGATGATCCAATTCGTTTAATAAAAATAGTGGATTCTCTTCTATCCATTGATCAGAACATCATGTTTCCTGTTCATCCAAGGACACTGAAACAATTGATTAATATGGGCGCTTTTGAGAAAATCCGGGCAAACACGAAAATTCGCCTGATAGACCCGGTTGGTTATTTGGATATGATTATGCTGGAAAAATCTGCTTCAATTATTATGACTGATTCAGGAGGAGTACAGAAAGAGGCCTATT
Source organism: Chloroflexi bacterium HGW-Chloroflexi-8 (assembly GCA_002841995.1). GTDB lineage: Bacteria > Chloroflexota > Anaerolineae > Anaerolineales > Anaerolineaceae > UBA6170. The sequence goes on along the minus strand of PHBS01000166.1, from coordinate 608 downwards.
GGTTTGAGGTACCATGTATAACCTTACGTGAGGAAACAGAATGGACAGAAACGGTTGATGCGGGGTGGAATCGATTGGTTAATATTAGCACTGATGACCTTAAAAGAACAATCCAAAATATAAAAATACCACAGGTTCATCCAGCATTTTATGGAAATGGAGAAGCCAGCGTCCTTATTTCAGATAGGATTGTGGATATGATGCAAGGAGTTCACACATTATAGCAACATTTACTTTTAACGTAGATCAAATAATGCAATTTCTGAGGAACGAGATAATTGGATTTATCTTCATAAATGATAATGCTTAGTATCATATTATTTGTTGTAATTTTTTTCCTACCCGGAGCCTGTATATTGTGGCTGCTGCGTACAAAATGGGCATTAAAATTCCAACTTGTGCCTGGTGGGTCACTTTGGCTTGCGATTCCCACCAGCTTTGCAATTAGCGTCAGTATTATTTCAGTCATTGGATGGGTTGGTTATTATCTAAATTTGACCTTCATCGAAGTAAAGTTCATTTTTTATGGAATTGTAATTTTACTCAGCCTGACTTCAGCGATAAAGCTTTGGCAAAAGCGGCAGGATGTTCGCAATGAACTAATTGGC
>PHBS01000165.1 GCA_002841995.1 Chloroflexi bacterium HGW-Chloroflexi-8 | reverse complement strand
CCCGCAGACAGTCAACTATGGAGCAAGTGGCACTGAAGTCACCGCAGTACCGAACACCGGCTATCATTTTGTGAGCTGGAGCGACGGCGTACTGACAGCAGCACGCACGGACACCAATGTCATGGCAAACCTGAGCGTCACAGCCAGCTTTGCGATTGACACCCACACCATCACAGCCTCGACTGGTGCTAATGGCAGTATCAGTCCAACTGGAGCAGTAACCGTCAATCACGGAGCAAACCAGGTCTTCACCATCACCCCAGCCACGGGCTACCATGTGGCGGACGTACTGGTAGACGGTGTCTCGGTTGGTGCGGTGACAAGCTACACCTTCAACAATGTCATTGCCAACCACACCATTGCTGCCAGCTTTGCCATCAACACCCACACCATCTCAGCCACGGCTGGTGCCAACGGCAGCATCGCACCAAACGGTGCAGTGTCCGTCAATCACGGTACTAACCAGGTCTTCACCATCACCCCGGCCACGGGCTACCATGTGGCGGACGTACTGGTGGATGGTGTCTCGGCTGGTGCAGTGACAAGCTACACCTTCACCAATGTCATTGCCAACCACACCATCGCCGCCAGCTTTGCCATCAACGCCTACACCCTGACCGTGGTCTCTGATCATGGCCCAGTGACAAAATCACCGGATCAGCAAACCTACACCTATGGCACCGACGTCCTGTTGACCATGGGGACTGTTGAAACTGGTTGGACCTTTACCGGCTGGAGTGGTGGTGGCTGCACGGACACATCTCCTTGTACAGTTGACATGACCGCCAATACAACGGTCACAGCCAACTTCACACAGGAAGAATACAGTTTGAGTGTTGGAATTGACCCTGCAGCAAGCGGAAACATCGTGAATCTTAGTAACAACGGTCCATATTTTTACAATGATGAAGTGACATTAGAAGCTGTTCCTGCACCTGGCTGGCAATTTGATCATTGGTTAATTGGTTCTGATGAAAATACTGAAAACCCGAAGATGGTCACAATAACCGGTCATTTAGTTGTCACAGCTTACTTCACACAAATTGAATATGCACTGGATATTGCCCAGGTTACTGGTGGTACGATCACCGCAGAACCAGCTGGCCCCTATCATTTGAATGATGTTGTCACATTGACAGCGACTCCTGACTCAGGCTGGAGTTTCTCCGCCTGGACAGGTGACTGCAGCAGTGAAACAACTGCCACCTGTGAACTCACAATGGATGCAGACAGGAGTGTTTCTGCTACATTTACTCAAAATCCACAGGTTGAATACAAGTTGTTTCTACCACTGGTCGTCAAGAACTCAACGAATTCCACAGGGGCGGTTACAGACTCCTCAGAATCTGGCTTGGCCATGACAGAAATGAATCTTGTTGATATCACAGGACCAGGACAATCGTCAGTATTTGCATCTAGGTTTTTTATGGCAATGCGAAATCGGTTTCTTTTGAACTGATAATCGATTGTATTTCATAAAGCATAAGAGTGGGTAGCATCAAACGCTACCCACTCCAGGTAAAGAGAAGAGGAAATAATCCAGTCTACTTCGAAAATGTAAAGGAATTACTTATGACAATCCGAATTCATACCAGTGCCGAAGTATCGGTCAAAGCCAAAATCGGGGACGGAACAAGCATTTGGCATCAAAGCCAGATACGGGAAGGGGCACAAATTGGGCAAAATTGCATCCTGGGCAAAGGCGTCTATATCGACGCTGGAGTTAGTCTTGGGGACAATGTCAAAATCCAGAATTATGTCTCAATCTTTCATGGGGTAACAATCGAAGATGGTGTTTTTATTGGTCCGCATGTATGCTTCACCAATGATCTTCGACCCAGAGCCATCAATCCGGATGGAACACTAAAAGCAGCAGACGATTGGGAATTGAGTGAAACGCTCATTAAACGTGGTGCAGCGGTAGGTGCAAATTCCACGGTGCGATGTGGTGTCACGATTGGTGAATGGGCAATGGTTGGATCCGGTAGTGTAATCACGAAAAATGTTCCTGCCTATGGACTGGTGGTTGGAAATCCAGCCAAAATGATCGGTTTCGTATGCCCATGTGGCGTGAAGCTTATTAAAAAAGAAGCGCGTGAGTCTGGCATTTCAATGCAATGTCCGAAATGTGGACTTGTTACAATCATTGCTTATGAAAACTACACCAAATTATGTTACAAGGAGTCCACAAGATGATCCCGATATCAAAACCATTTATCGGCGAAGCAGAAAAACAAGCTGTAATGGCAGTTCTTGATTCAGGCATGCTTGTACAAGGACCAAGAACAGCCCAACTGGAAGAGAAATTTGCAGACGTTTGCAGCACCAGGTTTGCGATAGCAACCTCCTCAGGTACGACTGCTTTACATGTATCACTTTTAGCATATGAGATTGGTCCAGGAGATGAAGTCATCACAACTCCTTTTACATTTATGGCATCCGTAAATGCAATTCTTTATGTGGGAGCTAAACCAATCTTCGTTGATATTGAAGAAGATACTTTTAATATCAATCCGTATCTGATTGAAGCTGTCATCAGTCCAAGAACAAAAGCAATTTTACCGGTGCATCTCTATGGATATCCCTGCAATATGGCTGAAATTCAGAAGATCGCAGATAAACATGGTCTGATTATCATCGAGGATGCCTGTCAGGCTGTGGGTGCGAGTTTTCAAAATAAAACGGTTGGATCGTTTGGCACGGGCTGCTTTAGTTTGTACGCCACCAAGAATATTATGGCAGGAGAAGGTGGCATGATCACCACCAGCGATGAGAACATCGCCAAACGCTGCCGTATGATCCGCAACCATGGCATGCAGCGCCGTTATTACCATGATATGCTCGGCTATAATTTCCGCATGTCGGATTTGCATGCAGCCATTGGTTTGGTCCAGATTGATCGATTAAAGGATTTTAATGAAGCACGTAAATCAAATGCTGCCTTCTTAAATACGCATCTGAAAAGTGTAGTTACACCAAAGGTTCGGCCAGGTTATGTCCATGTTTGGCATCAGTACACAATCCGAGTTGATGGAGAACGTGATCGAGATGCTGCTGTTGTAAAACTCAATGAATTGGGGATTGGAACGGGGATTTTTTATCCGGTACCTGCCTATAAACAGGCTCATTTAGCAGCTGCAGGTTATGGAGACTTATATTTACCGGTCACAGAACACCTGGTAAAAGAAGTAATATCTTTGCCAGTTCATCCTCAACTCAGCCAGCAAGATCTGCAGGTTATTGTAGAGGGGGTGAATCAATTATGAACACGAAAGTAGCCGTTATCGGTGTCGGAAGTATGGGCAAAAATCATGCCCGTGTGTACTGGGAAATACCCAGTGCCGAGCTAGTGGGGGTGGCTGACACAAATGAGTCAACCGCTTCTGCCATTGCGACACGATATGGCACAAAAGCCTATTCCGATTTTCGAAAAATGTTGGATGAACAAAAACCGGATGCTGTAACGATCTGTGTTCCGACAAGCAAACATCTTGAGATTGCTTTAGAGGTAGCGCAACGTGGTATTCATCTTTTGGTGGAAAAACCAATCGCCTTTAACATTGAAGAAGGCAAAAAAATAATCGCCGCAGCAAAAAAAGAGAATGTTAAACTAATGGTGGGGCATATTGAGCGATTTAACCCTGCTGTCATTGCACTCAAACAACATCTTGCAAACCACGAATTGGGGCATGTTTTTCAAGTTAATGTTAATCGTGAAGGACCTCTTCCGACCCGAATAAATGATGTCGGCGTAGTGATCGATCTGGCTGTTCATGATCTGGATATCATCCGTTATGTTACACAAGCCGAGATCACCCGTATTTACGCTGAGACCGAATGCGGTATTCACAGTAAGTTTGAAGATCTAATGAGTGGACTGGTGCGGTTATCCGATGGAACGGTTGGGAATCTGTTGATCAATTGGATCACTCCTACAAAGATCCGTGAATTCTTCGTTACTGGAGAATGTGGAATGTTCAAAGTTGATTATTTAACACAGGATCTTTATTTCTACGAAAATGCTCTATTAAACGGTTCCCAGTGGGAAACTTTGGGTTTGTTGCGTGGTGTACACGAAGGTAGTATGACCCGATATCATGTGGACAAAAAAGAACCCTTAAGATCCGAGCAGGAGTCGTTTTTGGCAGCTGTTCGAGATGAAGCACCTTTAGTTGTAACAGGTCAGGATGGTTTACGAGCTTTAGAACTTGCTCAGGCAATTGTGACTTCTGGCCAGGAACACAGGATCATTTCAATGGATTAGTGTATTCCTAGAAAATGATAAATGTAATTATTTCATAAAGATTAAATGTGTTGGGTCATCTAAATCTTGGAGGTTTTATCAGGGCTGATTCAGATTATTCTATGAGATCTTGATAAATTTTTTTTCACTTTCAAATCGAATAAAAATAACTTGTTAAATAAAAGCGCTTTCTTAAATGGAAGCGCTTTTTTTGTTAATTACCATTAATCTAATATATGTTTTCGTTAGTAACAGAATTAGTCTTTCCTTGATAAGAAACGCATGTATTTTGCGCCACAAGAGCGATTTTTTTCAATCCAAAAATATAATGTAATAAGTTGTATTATCAAATTCTCCCTTTTGTTTATTCTGCATCTTTCTCCAACATTTGATATTTATCCAGAGCAAGATAATTGACACGCCTACGCTCTATTCTTCTCCCAATGTCACAATGACCCGATGCTCCTGTTGATCATTTACCAATGGAACAAATTTATCCATTAATACTTCCCCATCCAAAATTACTTGACGGACATTTTTTTCTACATGATGCGGGTTTTTTACCTCAATCGTGTACGTAGATTCTTTATATCGATATCGGATCTCAAAACCTTCCCAATCCGCTGGAATGACTGGCTCTATTTGCAAAGAATCTCCAATCTTCTTAAATCCAAGGATGGCTTCCAATCCAAGTCTATACATCCAGGCAGCTGAACCCGTGTACCATGTCCATCCACCTCTCCGTACAAATGGCGCTTGGCTATAAATATCTGCACAAATAACATAGGGTTCAACGCGATAAATATCCGCTTTTTCTTTACTGTCGGACTGGAAGATTGGGTTAAGCAAATCGAATAGTGCCGCAGCTTGTTTCCCATCACCCAAATTAGCAAAAGCCCAAGCAGTCCAAACCGCAGCATGGGAGTACTGCCCACCGTTTTCACGGATGCCAGGTAGATAGCCCTTGATATAACCGGGATCATTGGTGGTTTTATTAAAAGGTGGAGCAAAAAGTAAAATCAACCTATCGACTGGGTTGACTAATCGATCCATCACTGAATGCATTGCTTGCCGGCTGCGTTGTGGGTTTCCTGCTCCACTAAGAACTGCCCAGGATTGAGCAATGGAATCAATCTTACATTCCTGATCCAGAATCGAACCAAGTGGTGCTCCATTGTCATAGGTCGCCCTTCGATACCAGGCTCCATCCCAGGATGATCGCTCTATGGCAGCTGCATATTCTCTTGCCCTCGACCTGTATTGGTCTGCAATAGGAATTTCCCCAATCTGTTCACATACTTTGGCAAATTTATTCAGAACATCGCATAGGAACCAGGCTAACCATACACTCTCTCCGTACCCATTTTTGCCAACCCGGTTTAAACCATCATTCCAATCGCCGGTTCCAATCAATGGTAATCCATGGGGTCCAACCGAAGCACCTTTTGCAATTGCGTGTTGGCAATGTTCCAATAATGAATAACCTTGTTCTGTTGAGTAATATTCGCCATAATGTTCATCTTCGTTTTCCGTAAGAATCGGTGCATTAGGAAAGGGAACTTTTTCATTCAAGAGTTTTTTGTCTCCGGTTGCTTCAATATAAAGAGCAGTTACATAGGGGAGCCATAATAGATCATCTGAAAAACGGGTTCGTACGCCCCGTTTCAAAGGTGGATGCCACCAATGTAACACATCACCTTCTTCAAATTGGTGGTGAGCGGCATTCAGAATTTGGGAACGTGCAATAAGTGGATCAATTGGAAGGAGTGCCAGAACATCTTGTAGTTGATCCCGAAAACCAAATGCACCACTGGATTGGTAAAACCCTGTGCGCCCCCAAATTCGACAAGAGAGAGTCTGATAGAGCATCCAGCGGTTCAGAATCAAGTTGGTCGCTGGGTTAGGTGTATGAACCTGCACCGTACCAAGCAAATGCTCCCAAAACACATGTGTTCGCTCAAATGCGGCACCAACATAAGCCGCATCATGATATTTTTTTGCTAAAGCAAGCGCCTGATCTTTGTCATTTCCCTGACCGAGGACAAAATAGATCTCTTCTGATCCGCCGGGAAGCAAATCCAGGTGTAATTGCAGCACGGCACAAGGATCTTCACCCGGAGTGATTCGTGTCTCCAGCCCTAAGCGGTGTAAAGCTGCCGGGAAAGCAGGTGTTCCACCTCGTCCGAAAAACTCAGTACGATCACCAGTCAGGCCATGAAGTGATTTGCTGGCGATCAGGAATGCGACTCGATTTCCAAAATCCGCGTTTCTTGGATTGGAAGCCAGTAAACAGCCTTCAGCTGAGTCAAATTCCGGGATAATAGTTGCCATATTGGCAGCGTGAGTTGTCCCTAAGACCCATTCAATATATTGGGTGGCAGTGATCCGACGTGGATGATCCAACGTGTTTACTACTTTTAGGTGGATAATCTTAACCGGATCTTCCGGACTGGCAAAAAGGGTCAGGACATGGCGCAGCCCATGTGAGTTGTGCTCAAAAATCGTGTATCCGGCACCATGTTTGACGCGATAAGGCTGATCCGAACCTGCTGGAAGCGGGGTTGGTGTCCACACTTCTCCTGTCTCCTCATCTCTTAAATAAAGTGCTTCTCCAGTTGGGTCGCACACCGGATCATTAGACCAGGGAGTCAGGCGGTTTTCACTGCTGTTGGATGCCCAGGTGCATTGGCTACCTGCTTCACTCACCATAAAACCGAATTCTGGATAACCGATAACATTTACCCATGGGGCTGGTGTGGCTCTCTTGTGTGAAAATTCATCTTTATTTTCTGAGTTCACTTTCCAATCGATAATATATTCACGTCCATCCGCATTAAAACCACCATATCCATTGTGATACTTTAATCCGGCCAATTCCTCAAGAGGATACGATTGAGGAGGTAGATTAGCTAGTTCTTTTTCCTCAATAGGTCGGATAGCCGTAAATTCGGGCAAGTGATGTACTGGAATAGAATAACCCGGTAGTTGGTTGCCTAAGGATCCTTTTTCTCCGCTCAGAAGTATGCTGGCAGCAGTCCTTAGTAAAGTGTGTTCCTCTTTTCCAATCTGGTCAAAGTGAATAATGAAGATTCCACCGCGTTGATGCAACCATTCTTCACTATTCAATTTACTAACTAGCCGAAATAGCAGTCCATTCATCTCTGCCCCATAATCAGTTGGCTGGTGATTTATGATTACGATATCCATCTTAAACTGACGGCTTCGTAAGAATTTGTGCACCAATAAAGCTTCCTGTGCCAGATCAACTTGTTTGGGGTTGGTTAACTCCACCAATAGAATTGGATAATCACCTGAGATTCCAAAACGCCACAATCCCGCTTGTCCTAGTTTATTAGCTGCAATAGTTTCTGGAGATGTACGAACTGCCTTGAACGAATAGATCAATGCAGAAAGTACTTGCAAGTAGTTCACGAAGACTTGTGATGTAATATTTTGCTTTCCTAGCCAGGTTTGGGCAGCGATATCAGCTTGTTGGAATGAATGCTGGATCAGGATCCAATTATTGTAGCGTTTTGCCAATGAAAGTATGGCTTCACGGCTTTCGCCAGCGAAAGTCAAGTAAGCGAGATTTATACCCGAGTGCGGATTCAAGTCCAATTCATAACCAAGCGCAAAGATTGGGTCAAGTGTTGCTCCGGAAGTGCCAGAGAGATTTTCTTGAGTCGTCATAGCAATCGGATTAATTAGAGATCGATTTCGACCAATAAATCGGTTTCGATCTGCTTCGTGTTGGGCGATGATTTGACTTCCTTCTACCACCAGCATATGTCCCATGAAAATAGGTGGTTCTTCTGTTGAACGTGGGCGACGTGTGAAAATTTGCAAATTGAGTTCGGGTAAAAACTCGCTTTCGATAAACAACTTATTAAAAGCAGGGTGCCGGGTATCAGATGATTGAGGTGAAAGGATCACTTCTCCATAAGAGCTTAGACGAAGGATGCTACCAGCCTCATTGTTGTTCTGAATTTGTATTCTTCGAATCTCAACTGGATCATCCGAAGTAACCGCAACTTCCATGGTCGAAGTGAATCCATTTTCTGTCCTTCGAAAAACAACCATATGAGCAAAAAAAGTTACTTGTATTTCATCTGCATTTCCGGGAACGGGTTGGTGACTTGCTGACCAAAGTCTATTTTCTTTTTCGGTCTCCCTACCAATTTCCTTAATGTAGATCCATGTTCCCCATGGATCCAGGACACCATCCGGTTGCCAGCGTGTCAGATCATTATCTTGCCAGGAACTATATCCACCTCCCATATTCGAGAGAAGAACATTGTAGCTGCCATTT
>PHBS01000164.1 GCA_002841995.1 Chloroflexi bacterium HGW-Chloroflexi-8 | reverse complement strand
GACGACCGTTTTTCCGTTCAAGTTGAGCATGGTCAACCTCCAATTCGATTATTTTTCTACAAAAGGCTGATAACGGGGGTTAACCCGGCGCAGTAAGCGATAAGCAAATGTTTCAAAACCAAAACTTGGCCAGTAACTGGCAGCCACCAGGTTGGTGGTTCGCCAATCCGTGAAGAGAGTTTTGTATTTTTGCTGACGGGCTTCGTTGATCAGGCGTGTAAAAAGAGCTCTACCCACGCCACGCTTGCGATAATCCGGGTCGATCGCGGCTGCAGCAAATTCCCCGGCGCTGGGCACACCCAGAAGATGTTCCAGGCCAACATCCACCGTGTAAAGAACGACATAACCAACAATCTTTTCGCCCTCCACTGCCACCATCGTGGTAGATGTGTCGTCGTTAGCCAACTTGGCATATTCCGGCAGGATCGCATCCAGATGTTGTTGTGGGACAGGTTCCCAGACGGGTTCCTTATTCAAATGGGCAGCAATCCAGTGCCCTATATCAAAAAGCTGATTGGCATCTTGTGGAACAACCAAACGAATTTGTATTCCGGCAGGCAGGTCAGGTTGCTCGAGTGGTTTTTGAAGGGAATTAACGGCATACGCCTGTTCCCTGCCAAAGCTGAGCGAAAATGCGGCTTGCTGCCAGGCATGCAGATCCGGACAGACCAAATAATGATTCAGAACGCCATCCCGCATCCATTGTACGCCGGTTGCAGCGTACAGGTGCCGGAAAACCTGCTGGATATTATTGCGGGGTAAAGCGATTCCGCCCAATGGAACCCAGCAGTGCTTTCCAAAAAAAGGGTTCTCATTGTATGAACCCAGCATATAAGCGATTAGCTTGCCATTTTGTTCCAATACCATCCCGTGTGAATCTGGTTTTTGCAATAAAGCAGTCAGAAATTCGCGAGTCGCATCCATCTCGGCGATGCGCTCTGGCAAAAGTGGAAAGCGGCGTAGTATGTTTTTATTTTGATGGACCAGCAAGTTGGCAGCTGTAGTGATATGTTGTTCGGAAAAGGGTTTAAATTCCATATGAACTCCATTTTTGTATCTTCATTTTAATAGAAAAATCCGGATATGAGAGCTGATTAAAAGGGAAACTTCTTTGGGGAAGTGTATTCGTCGGTTTTTTTTCTGGCGGTTAATTCTTGGGTGTTTTTTCTTAAATCTAGTTTCACATCTGAAGGCAAAAGGTATGAATACGTTTGATTTGTAAAAAAACCAGGTTTCTCACGAACCAAGTTGATCGTCGATATAATGATGAAACCTGGTCTTAATTTTTCATGTTTGTGCTATGAAAGCTTGTGCAGCTTTTAATATAATAACCAAATCTCGTGATACCTGGTTTTATGGAGGCTGAAGCTCTGACTTGGAGGAAGAAAAACCAGGTATCTTACCCGTATGGGGCATAAATATTTGCGGATGGAACAGGATAGGACTTCGCCCTTTAAAAATACTAAAACTTGAGAAAGCTGGTTTTATACCGGCAAAAACCTTGTCTTGAAGGAATAAATACCGGGTTTCCTGTTTGCGGACCCAATTGGTAGAGCATTATTGACTCGTGAAAAAACCAGGTTTCTTAATATGTAAGTTGGTCGCCAATATAAGTATGAAACCTGGTTTTAATCTTCGGAGTGAACCTCCTTGTGCATTCCCTGCTCAGCATTTCCTCTGCTCAGCAATCCCTGCGCAACAACTTGACACCATCCACGTCATCCTGTAAACTTGGATTTCTCCGATGGGGAGTAGCTGACTGCAACGCAGTTTGAATAATCGTCAATACGGTGTCATTGACCCCCGGTTATTCTGATCATTTTCCAGCAAGACCATCAACCTGTGTGGTTGTTGGTCTTTTTTTATCAAATGAGGACAGATGTTTGCTGAAATTGAGATAAGAATTCTAAATAGTTTGCAAATCATTTTTGATCAATTTGGTTGGCTAGGTGTTTCCGGTATGTTGGTTTTTGAAAATGCCACTGGCTTGACACCCAGTGAATTGATCCTGGGGTTAGCTGGTTGGATGTTAATTTCAGCACATCAATTACCATTTGCGACCGTTTTTATTGGTGGACTTTATGCTGCCATCGGTAGCAGCCTGGGTGCTTCGATCGCGTACTGGGTCTCACGGCTGGGTGGCCGCCCACTTGTCAATCGCATTGGGCGTTTTGTGCGTATTGATCCGCAGGAGATCCATAAAGCAGAACTTCAATTTCAACGTTGGGGAACCGGGCTGGTTTTCTTTGGACGTGTCATCCCGATGGTTCGCACCATCGTCAGCATCCCGGCCGGGTTGGCTCGTATGCCTTATTTACGCTTCCTGGCCTGGACGTTTGCTGGTGCATATATCTGGTGTTCCATTTTACTTTCTGCAGGGTTCTTTCTGGGGAATGAATATCATTTATTAAGCGGCTATGTTCGCCAATATTTCCCATTTGCATTAGCCGCTGCCGGGTTAGGAATCATAGCCATCATTGTCTGGCGAAACCGCCACAGGATCTTTCGTCCAAAAATGGTTTAGTCTTTTGGCGTACCTGGCTTTGCAGATTTCAGGGTAATTGCAAAGCCAGGCTGTGGTTTTACATTTTCTTACCAATCAACAAGATATGCTCTATCGGGAAATCAATATCCGGGCTGAGAATTTCAATCTCTTCCTGCCAGCGCTGCAGGTCTACACTGATCAGCTGCTTTTCGGTCAGGATCAGGCTATTCTCTTGAAACAGGTTCAGCATTTCTTCCTGATTAAAATATTGATAGCTTTCCAGGCGTTCGCGTTCCCATAATGGTTTCCCTAAAAAAATCAACTTGGTCACATATCGGGTGAAATCACGAATGGATAGTTGAATGGTATCTTTGTGAGCGTGCAGCGCGCCGGCAGTAAAGCGAATCCGGAAGGGTTGATATTCTCTGGCAAATTGATGGAATGCTTCCTGTGCCTCTGCCTGTAAAAAGCGTATTTCAACCGGACGTCGGGTATCCCCGTCCATTTCCAAACCGTCAAACAACAACAGACTACCGCCCGAATTCAGACGCTCTAGAATAGCAATAAATGCTTCCCTTACCTGTGTTTTGGCAGTGGGGACATCTACTTCGCCGAGTTCCTCATCGTAGGCATCCGAATAGACATGGTGCAACGCATTAACCAGCAGGATCAGGTCAAAGTTGCCCAGGTTTGTCAAGAATTCCCGATTGGTGAAATCTCCGTGGATGAATTGGATGCCGGGATAATCCTTTCGGGCAGTTTCAAGAGAGCCCAGGTCATAATCCACGCCAATCGACTCCTGAATATTGGAAGCTTGCGGGTGGGCTTGCACCAGCGCACCCAGGATTTGACCTTCGCCGCAACCCAGTTCCAGGATACGCATGGGTTGAAAAGGATTGCTTCGTATGATCCGGGATGCGGCCAATATTGCATGGCCTTTGCCCTGACCCTGTAAGAACCCCAGGCGGGTCTCCCAATACAAATCCCAAAAAGATTCTTCAGTCATGCAGCTTTACCCGACCCAATAAAAACGTACCCAACCAATAAACAATAAAGCCTGCAATGTAATCATGACCAGTTCAGCCACACGCCGAAGCTCCGGTTTGTTTTCCAGCAAGCCATTCAAAGCGATAAAGGCAGGGAAAGACAAAATAGTGTAGCGTCCAAGTGAAATTGATACGCCTAGAAACATGGGTGCGATGATCATGAGGAGGCTCCAAATACCCCATTCCTTGTGCGGATATTTCCAAATGGAATATGCACACAGTAGGATCGTCGCGATTATGAAGAAAATATTCAGATAACTTAATAATGGGCGAACGGGATCAATCGCGAAAAGGGTTTGCCAGGGTAAAGAAGAGGCATGTCCCCAGGCAGTGTGAATGTTCAGGAGTATCAGCCAATCCCCGCTGATCAGATACAATGTCCAGATGTAACCAAAGAAAGTCATGGGCACAATGGCAAATGGCAATACTTCCTTCCAATGGATTTTTCCTTTATTTTGTAGCAGATAGCTGATCGCAATTGGTATGACGACCAGCTGTCCCAGCGGGCGGGCGACCATTGCAAGGGCTGCTACAACCGCGCACAACAGCCACTTTTGTTTGAGACAGCACCACATGGCTGCCAGCACCAAAAACAATAAAAGGCTTTCGGTCAGGATGGAGGAAAAGAAAAAGCTGAGAGGAAATAATAAGACAATCCAGATGGTTCCGCGGGTAAAGTGTTCCGGAAATTTGAGCTCTTTGAGGATGTTTGCCAGAATTAGCAGTGCTCCCACAAAAGCAAGGTTACTGATCACAACCCCAATGAATGTAAAGGTCGTACGATGTTCGGGAAAATACAGCAGGAAAAAGTTGCTGACTCGGATTAAATAAGGGAAGAGCGGGAAAAAAGCCAGGTTGGACATGCCGCCATTTTCCGGCAATGTGTAGCCATTGGCTGAGATCGAATAATACCAACCACTGTCCCAGCGTCCCCACATATCCAACAAACGGTAAGGCGTAAATTGCCAGGCACGTTCTGCCGCAACTCGGATTGGATATTGGTCGCTGGCTCGAATGAGCGGAGAAAGTAAACCAATCAGAATCAAAAGAGTCCGGGAAACGATGTATGGCAGGATGACGTTTTTGATTTCAAATTGGAAATCAGCGAATTTTTGTTTCATAAACCATACTATACCAGAGAAAAGCAGAGTAGTGAGTAGAGAGTGGTCGGCGAATTAACTGCTTTTTTTAGACAGGTGGTTCGATATTTCACCACGAAAACACTGGAAATTATTAACCACGAAAAACACGAAAAACACGAACGAAAACACAGGAAATTATTAACCACGAAAAACACGAAAAAAAGAGATTTTTTAAGCCTTTCGTGTGGGCTTGTCCCCACTGGGGGGCATAAATGGGTAAAAGAATCTTTATTTCGCATTTTGTACCCTCAAGGGACATAAATGGTAAAAATTCTCTACCCGTTTTCCACCTAAAAACACCAAAACCAAAAACAGCTAAGAGAGAGTGAATTTAAGAAATCTTTTTTCGAGTCTTCCGTGTGGTTCGTACCCGCAGGGGGCATAAATACCCGCAAGGGGTACAGGTGGTTAAAAATCCTTTTGCCGACCGGTTGATATCCGCAGGGGGCATAAATGGTTAAAAGAATCTTTATTTTGTAAGGTTTTTTGTTTTTACGCAAAACTTATGGCATCTATCCCCATTAAATTCGAAAATCATAACAACCAACCACTTGCAAACCATATTTTGAAATCGTTCAATACTTTTTTGTTTTTTCTTTTTGATCATTGAAGCACACGTCCCTGTTCTGGTACATTTTTATTGATTTGAGGACTTATGAGTAAAATTCTATTTATTGATGACGACATGCTAACTTTGAAATTGATGAAAAAAGAAGCCGAGATTTTGGGTTACCAGTCCTTTACCTGCCCGGATCCATTAAATGCCATGCAGCAAGTCTTCAACACAAATCCGGATCTGATTCTGATCGACATCAATATGCAGGATATCAGTGGATTTGAAGTAGTCAATCAAATTCGTAGCCATGTTCATTCTGCCACAATTCCGGTCCTGATTTTGTCAGCCGGTGATCCATCGATTGAGGGGAAGAAGGCTCTGGAAGCGGGTGCAAACGGATTTCTGTCAAAACCGCTATCCATCGCGGGTCTTGAGTCCGCCGTTAAAATGTACACTAAACAAGAGCAATTGGTTTATTGCTCTGCGTTTTGATATTATCCATACGCAGTTAAGCCCAAAACCAATCATCTTAAAGGTGCCATCCCATATCCAGCCTTTGGCTTCGCCGTGAGGTTGGATTATTATTTTTATAATGGTTATTAACAATATGCCTATAGAGCCAAAACAAGGGGGCGTATTCATGAACCTGCTAGTTTGAATACCCACAAATGCCAGGGATCAAAATAAAAATTACACCAAACACAGCATCCAATAAGTAAGTGTGAATTATGGGTTTCATCACATTTTTACCTGCGTGACAGTCAATTCACTTACTTAAATTGTCACGTAAATCCAGGTTGAAGAATCTGACTGAAAAACACATATAAATCATAGAAGTAAATGATTTACTACGAATTATTGCAATAAGTTATCATTTGTGCTAATATAATGCAATGGAATTTGATTTGTTATTAAAACTGATCGGTAATGACCCGGTCTTTGCATCCTCCCTGCTCCTTGCAGGGAATATTAATCCCAAAATTGTTCGACTGCAGCTTTCACGCTGGGTGAATAGCGGACGTATTTACCAGTTACGGCGGGGACTATATGCGATTGCCCAGCCTTATCAAAAAGTAAAACCACACCCTTTCCTGGTTGCGAATCATTTGCAGCCGGCATCCTATGTCAGTTTGCAATCCGCACTAGCTTTTTATGATATGATCCCGGAAACGCTCAACATCACCGTTAGTGTTACCACCGGACGGCCGGAACGCCTGGAAACACCCTTGGGTATTTTTGAGTTTCGCCACATCAAACCCTCTCTTCTATTCGGTTACCAGATGACCGATTTGAATGGTCAGAATGCATTGCTGGCAACACCGGAAAAAGCACTGCTGGACCTGATCTATTTTCAATCTGGTGGAGAATCAATGAATTATTTGCAGGAGCTACGTTTACAGAATTTGGAGCGACTGGAATTGGATCTCCTAAGGAAGCATTCTGAATTTTTTGATTCACCAAAAATTCGAACAGCTGTTAAGAGAATTTCACGCTTGATTTTTTCTGAAAAAGGTGAATACGAGGACTTATGAAAGAATACCTGGGAAACCTGGTACAACAAGCTGCTTCCTCACTTGAAGGTCGAAACGTGGCGCGCGAATACCTTCAGGCTCGGATATTAGGCTCGTTGCAACGCTCCGGAGCCATGATTCCATTGGCGTTTTATGGCGGAACAGCCCTGCGATTTCTTTATTCGCACGGACGTTACTCTGAAGATCTTGATTTTGCCCTGGAAGGCAACCCCCAGAACTATGACTTCCGTTCATACTTACAGGCAATCCGTTCTCAGTTGGTACTTGAAGGCTATCAGGTCGAAGTAAAGGTAAATGATCATAAAACAGTACAAAGTGCATTCGTCCGCTTTCCAGAACTATTGTTTACTCTCGGCCTTTCGCCCAATCGAAGCGAAGTCTTAGCTGTGAAAATTGAAGTTGACACCCATCCACCTCAAGGAGCAGGGTTTTCCACCACGGTTGTTCGCCGCTTTGTTGTGCTTCAGCTCTATCACCACGATAAAGCTTCTTTGTTATCGGGAAAATTGCACGCCATTTTGCAACGACCTTTTACCAAAGGGCGTGATATTTATGATTTGTTATGGTATTTAAGCGATCCTGAGTGGCCTCAACCTAACCTGGTATTGCTCAATAATGCCTTGACGCAGACCCATTGGGACGGCGGGTTTCTGACAGAAGATAATTGGAAAGAAAGGGTACTTTTAAGACTTAAAAATGCAAATTGGAATGGAATCCTGGAGGATGTGAGACCGTTTGTTGAACCAGGTTTTGATCTGAATTTGCTGACCCTGGCGAATATGGAGAGACTTTTAGGTTTTTAATGGGTGTTTATCAAAAATTATTTCTGACCAGAATTATGGTTTAACGAATATCCTCTTTTTTTGTTACACTTACTAATATGAAACCTGTTCCAACTCGTGATCCGACCCAGGCAGAAATCGATATCCTTACTTCATTTCTGCCTATTCTAACTGCAAAGGGATTTGCCCCGATTGAAGAATGGTATGGAGGCAAGCAAGCAGATGGGTCAATCACGCTCCCATACCCGAAATACGCTCCTCAGGTGGAGGAATTTTTCCAGATCGCTGCGCAGGAACAGTGGTGTGATTATGGTTATAGTCCTGAAAATGCATTGCGTATGATCAACGAGCAGATCTTTATCCAATCTGCTTCACTTAGTGAAATAAAATCAATGCTTACCTTCTGTGTACGAGGGGAACGGTTCAGCGATGGTCACAGGGGTGCTATGATTGAGAATGGAACTGTGCGCAGAATTCTGGAGCGACTGATTGCGATTCGAGCTGAAAGAAATGATTTTCCTTAATTCAAAAGATTGGTATTGGGGTTCCTTATGTTAATTCGTTATGTTTGGCGAAATTGTGATTTTCATGGTGAAAAGCAAGGTGCAGACCCCATCGATGCATTTTGGGTTGAAGCGACTCAGGAAGAAGCGGAAGATGGGATCTTTCCTGGATTGATGCCAACCGAAATTGCCGAATCCAGAAAACTGGCTGTCCGTTTCCATGAATTGGCGCAACAAAAGGATGACCTGGCCAGGCCATTTTGCTTTTTGGTGGCACGTGATCTAAGATTGATCCGCCCACTACCTTTGATTTACCCGACCTCTTCCATGTGGAATACCTATTCTCCATTTACAGCTATGCCAGAGGTATATATCCGTACCCTGGATGAGATCAGGAATTTAAAGGTGCCATTTACAAATGAGGATTGAACCACCAAAAATCCCTCAGCACTCAAAGTTAAAAAGATTGGAAGGGTGAAAAGTGAGGTATGAATACGTTCGAAAGCCAAAGAAA
>PHBS01000255.1 GCA_002841995.1 Chloroflexi bacterium HGW-Chloroflexi-8 | reverse complement strand
GGGCAGAAAAATTAGGCATCGATATTGATCAAGTGGAGGAATCGGGGTCAAAACAAATCGAAATAAGAATCGTTTTCAGCAAGAATAAACAGAAGACAATTCTGATTATCGATGATCAGGAACCTGCAATCCGATTATTCACACGTTACTTGTCCCGTTCGAATGTAAAAATCATCGGGATTTCAAAACCCGGTAAAGTGTTAGCCAGGGTAAAAGAAGCCTTACCGATCTTGATTATTCTGGATATCATGATGCCAAAAATGGACGGCTGGGAAGTTTTGCAATCCATAAAATTGGATGAGAAAACAAAAAACATCCCGGTTATCGTTTGTTCAGCTTGGGGTGAACCCGAATTGGCAAAATCATTAGGGGCAATTGAATTCTTAAGAAAACCTGTAACTCAACGGGATTTATTGGCCACTATTCAATCCATAGGAATCTTTAGCTGATAATCTTATCGCGTTCCTGATATAGTGGTTTCATGTGGTTAATGACTGACTGAATAACAGAGGAGATTTCATTTATCTCAAACGGACGATTTACTAAAATTTTCAATATCGCAGAATTTACGTTTGGAATCTCTTCATTTAATTCGCTGGCGGAAATAATAATCACAGGCAGGTGTTTTAGTTGCTCATCTTTTTGTATTTCAGACAATACCTCGGTACCATGAATATCTGGCAAATCTAAATCCAATAAAACTGCATCAATCTTGTTTAATTCAAAATAATCGAGTGCTTCCCTGCCAGAATATGCTGGAATAAACTCAAAGCGTTCAAGGCTGGGATCATCTTTTATTGAGGACTTGATAACCTGGGTGAATAAACGTACCAGGGTAGGGTCATCATCCACAACTAAAAAAGCCCGATAATCCATCCCCAATGAATTGATGGTAAGAATTAATTTTTCACGAGTCACTGGTTTGACTAAATATCGATATACACCAAACGGCAATGCAAATGACCGATTCGATATTGCGGAAAATGAAAATGAGATTACGGGAATATCGTGAGGCAAGTGATGGAGGTAATCTCGAACATCTTCCTGAT
>PHBS01000163.1 GCA_002841995.1 Chloroflexi bacterium HGW-Chloroflexi-8 | reverse complement strand
CAGATCATAGCGATCGACCTTACCACCAATACTTGGGCTGCAATGAGCGCAATTACCCGTTTCGAAGGTAATGAACACGCCTTTAACTTGCACACAGGCGTCGATCGGCACTATCATGGACGTAAACTGGCTCAGGCAACCCTGGTACTGGCATTACGATATGCCCGTGATGTGTTGAAGGTAAATCGTGCACACACGGAAGAAAATGGTTTGGATCTTCCTGCATTTGCAATCTATCGTGAGTTAGGATATAAGCGTATCGCTGGTAATTTAACCATGCTGAAAGCTCTAAATTAATCATTTCAAGTTGATTTCCATTCATTCAAACTGTAAAATTTCAAAACTTTCAGGATTATCTAGACCCGATGAGATCCATTGTCGATTGTTTTCAATATTGGATGAGGTTTGATTTGGAAATTACATTAATAGATATTTCAAATTAGCTTGTGCGTTTTCACTTCAACTATCAGGAAATTTAGCGAGACCAAAAAATACTTATAGTCAGATTGCTCGACTTGAACGGTTTCAAGGGCTGATGCTATATGATTCGAAGGTACATGATCACCCTTGAAACCGATAGACTCATTCTGAGACATCAGGTATTGACTGATCTCGAAGACCTGTATGCCTTATATTGTGATTCTGATATCACCAAATACATTCCCGATGCCCCAAAAAATTACCAGGAAACCAAGGAAGAACTGGAGTGGCACATGAATGGTCACCCCAGACACCCGGAGTTAGGTCTGTGGGCAACGATTGATAAAGCGACTAATCAGTTTATTGGTCGGTGCGGTTTACTGCCCTGGACAATAGACGGTATATATGAAGTTGAGGTAGCCTACACGATCCGTAAGGATCATTGGGGGCAAGGATTGGGATCCGAAGCTGCACAAGCCATCCTGGATTATGGATTTAACCAGCTGCATTTGACGCGCTTGATCTGTTTGATAGACCATGATAACCAGGCTTCTATCAAAGTGGCTACAAAAATTGGGATGACTTTTGAAAAAGATTGGGTGGATGAGCTCGGTCCATTGCAGATTTATTCGATAAATCAAGAATAAGTAGAAAAATCAATAATAAATATTAATTAAATTGAACTCAATATTTCAATTATTATGGGTTCCGTAATGTATGAGACTATAATTTTAATATAATCTTTGAGGTTGAGCGAGATTTTATGAATATTTTTGAAGTATTTTATTGGACTGCGATCCTGCTTGAAATAGCAATTCGTATACCCTTACAAAAAGCCAGAAAAAAAATCCCGAGAAGTGAACAACATATCTCCCGAGCAGAGACTTTTCTTTTAGGTGGTCTATTTGTCACGATGGTCCTAATTCCGTTGATTTACACAGCCACGCGCTGGCTGGATTTTGCAAATTACGATCTTGCAGGTTGGGTTGGCTGGTTGGGAGTGTTGCTTTTGATTGGCTCGATTGTAATCTTTGCGCGTGCCCACCTGGATTTGAAATCTAACTGGTCACCTTCACTCGAAATTTATGAAAAACACACATTAATTACTGATGGGATTTATAAGTATATCCGTCATCCCATGTATGCAAGCCAATGGTTATGGGTGATTGCCCAGATTCTTCTTCTGCATAACTGGTTGGCTGGTCCGATCGATTTAATTTTTTTCATCCCATTTTATTTTTTACGTGTTAAAACGGAAGAAAAAATGATGATCAATCAATTTGGGGAAGGTTATCTCAAGTATATGAAAAAAACCGGGGGTGTGATCCCCAGGTTACCTGGAAATTATTAATTGATAGGGGTACTTCGGAATATTGTGCAAAAAGCTGCGAAATAAATATTATTCCTTAAGGTGTACTTTCTTCAATCTTGCTTATTTGAAAGTCATTGATCCCGAATCGTTTTTCATGAAAAAAACGAGACGATCTTCCTGAAAATTGATCTGGTAATTATCCACTTCTGCAAGAGTACTCAAGAAGGCAGTTTCCTGTGCACCTTCACACGCCATTTTTTTTGAGCCAATCGGACCAATTACCAATTTATTTTTTTCGACTGATGCATGGCCAAAGAAACTATTACAATCTGTTATGCCGGTGAAACTTCCATCTTCCTGAAAAGTTATCCTAAATGCATCGGTTTTCTTTGGCATAATCGATGAGGCATCATTCAACTCGGAGCTAACCCAAATCCATTCACGATTAGCAATTTGAGTAAAATTGATTGTCTCAATTAATATGCTATCGTTTATTTTAAAATATTTAGAAATTCCTACAGAAGGCTGAGTAGTAAAAGGTTCGTCTTTCTGCCGGTCCGCAAAATTCACCAGAATTTCTCCTTCAAGAATTGAGGTAGACTGCGGAGCAATCCGGTCACCCAACAATACTGCATTCGTACCTTCATAACCTGTTTTAATTTGCAAGGCGGCAACAACATAGAAGAAAGTACCACTTCCTCCTGTCTCCTGTGTGAAAAGAAATGCTACATCTTCTTTTCCATCGCCATTAAGGTCACCAAAAGCTTCATTCCCAAAATAACGAAAGAAGGTTTTCGTCGATGAGCCAGGTGCAGATTCCATTTCAGCCTGACCATTCGACAACTTGATGGGAATGCCATTAAGATCAACTGTAATATCTTTGTAGCCCGTCATAATATCAAGATTAGGGGCTAAAGTTTCTGTATTTTCAACATATTTCACTGAAGGTGTGAATTCGCTGACCGGAAAATTTACAACTTCAGAGCGATTGATCGTAAACAAGGCCATTATCAACACCCCTAACATTAAGACTCCAACGAACAATATCAAAATAATCAACAATATTTTTTTCATACAATTACCTTTATTAAAAATCAAAATGTTGTCTATTAATACCCATAATGGACGATAGATCCAATTCTTTTGTTCCTTGATAAAAGAAAATTACTCCTCATTGGATCAATTTTTATGGTTTCAAGGATTACTTTGTTGGTCTTTTTATCATTCTATGACAGGTTTTCATTCACCACTAAAATATTATAAGTATTAAGGAGGATCTTTGGATTAAATTTCAACCCTCATACCCTCCAAGAAGGAGCAGACATGGACAATTCAGAAATGCTGGCAATATTTGACAAAGAGGTTCGGCGTGAGTGCGAATGGACTCGTATGAGGCGTGATGTTTTGCCTAACCTGGTTCGCTACACGCTGACCGATGTAGGCCACGGAGGTGGCCATATCAGTTGGTCTGAACTGACGAATGAGACAGCAGATGCAGCTATTCAAAGCCAGATTGACTATTTTAAAACGCTTAATGTGGATTTCGAGTGGAAATATTACAGCCATGATCTCCCAGTGGACTTACCTCAACGATTAATCGCTCACGGTTTTAAATCAGATGAACCTGAAGCCTTGATGGTTGCAGATATAAACGACTTGCCACCAATTTATTGGTCAATGGATGTCACTTTTGTGGTTCGAGTCACAACTCCACACGAAGTAGATGAAATTGTCCGAATGGAAAGTGAAGTCTGGGGGCATGAGATTTCCGGTTTTGCTGCGGGAATGAAATATGACCTGGAACACCATCCCAAAAATATCAGTGTTTTTGCTGTATGGCAGGATGGCAGAATTGTGAGTGCTGCCTGGACGCACTATCTGCACCCAACCTCATTTGCAACCTTATGGGGTGGCTCGACTCTTAAGCAATATCGCAGACATGGTTTTTACACAGCCTTGCTGGCTGTACGTGCACGTGAAGCCCGAGAGCGTGGATTTCGATTTTTACAGGTAGATGCCAGTCCGGATAGCCAACCGATCCTGGCAAAACATGGGTTCAAATGCCTGGGATATTCGACACCCTATGAATGGGAACCGGGGAAATAGCTGGCCTTCTTCGGTGACTTCGTCGCCTCGAAGTGCTACGCAAGCTTGTAGCTCGAAGCATAATTATTAATTAGCAAAATTGAGCCGCTGGCCATAGATTTGATTCTCACATGGGCAAATTTTTATTTTTTTACAGTTGATTCCAGGAGATTACACAATTGGATTTCAGAACGATCATAATTAATATAATTTGAGTCATATTGGAATAACATCAAACCCTTCCTAAGGTCAGGTCCAATTGTTCAGAGGAGGTTTTTAGTTGAAAATTCCCCAATCAGTTCGAAAACTCATTGAGTCAGGTGAATTGGCACACCTTGTGACTATCAACCCGGATGGCAGTCCACAGGTGACGATCGTATGGATAGGGCTGGATGGTGATGATATCGTCTGTGCACACCTGGGTGAGCGCCGCAAAATGCAAAATATTCGCAACGACAAACGGGTATCCATTTCATTGGAGGCGAAAACAAAAAACGCAATCGGTATGACTGAATATGTTGTATTGTATGGTGATGCTCGTATCGAAGAAAGTGGAGCACCCGAACTACTGCAACGTCTGGCAGAAGTATATATCGGTCCAGGTGTGAAATTTCCCCCCATGGATAACCCCCCTGCTGGTTTTATCACCCATATTAACGTCAATCGAATAACTGGTGTTGGCTCCTGGACTGAATAGCCTTTTTTGATCGATTACTTGCAGGAATATAGTTTCTAAGTGGAAAATTCTAGAACCACTTCCATTTAGGTTGGGCGAGTTGACGCCCTTTCCACACCAATCTATTTGTTAAACTAAAAAACATGGAGCGAAAGGCAACAATTTCATTTGCCAGAATTGTGACCGGAAACAGAAGGGTCATATAAAGTGGTATTCCAAATTCCAAATAAGGAACCAACCAAAGCAGCAGTGATAGACCCAGACAAATCTGTAAATGGTGGATATTTGAATATGGTGAAAAACCTAATAGAGAAACAATCAGAACGATTAATGGAACCCAAAAAAGAATTGCCAGCCAGAGGAACACGAATAAATACAATAACACTCGAAAATCAAAAGCAGCAAATAGATTTTTCGTGAATCCTTCGAAAGCTTCCCGACTATTATGATACATCCGACAGGTGATCAGATCTGACACACTAGCGACACAAATATGATAGCCGGCTGCAATCAATCTCCTGGCTAACGTCAAATCATCTACAACAGAAGTTCCTAACGACTCATGACCTCCAACTGCTTGATAAGCTTCCCGGCGAAAAAGCATCAACTGCCCAACTGCGACTGTAAAGGTTCGCCATGGCAATCTCTCTGCGAGCCACAAAGGGATAAAGGAAATTGATGCCCATGGAAAAAACGGAACCAGCAATCGCTCACCCCAGGAAACGACCTTTTGATGTGGAAAACCTGTAAGCAGATCCGCCTGTTCTTTTTCAAATGATCTAATAATCGACCTCAAAGCATGGGGTTGAAATAAAGTATCTGCATCTGTAAATAAGAGATAGTCGCCTTGTGCATGTATAGCCAATTGACTACAAGCCCAATTCTTTCCTCCCTGGTCCTGCGCGGGCGGGCTACCGGAGATGATCTTCAAACATGGATTTTCTTTTTCCAGTTCCGTAAGAATTGGTAGAGTTGAATCTGTGGACAGGTCATCCAAAACAATGATTTCAAAAGAAGGATAATCCTGAAATAGTAAAGATTGGATGCAAATGGCAATATTTCTTTCCTCATTACGAGCCGGGACGAGAATAGAAACCATTGGAAATCCGGATAATGGCTTGGGTCGCCTGGCTCGGTGAAGCATCCACAAATTAGTGAGGATCACCAAAAGGACCACGATTTGAAAAATGATGAGATGAATGATTAGATCATGAGTGAGATAAAAGATCAAATTTAGTGCTTCCTTAATGAAAATATCAATTTTGAAACCCAGGGTCTAAAAATGGGAATTTTGCTCAAGTCGTGTCGGTGTTTCCAAATCAAAACCATTGCGATCACCGCCCAAACCAGAAACAGAATTTTATCTGGATTCCAAAAAAATAGTAACACCAGAATACCAATCAAACCGAGCAGAATTGCCCATCCGGATGAAGACACAAATCCAAATCCAATTAAAGTTGGGATCAAACCTGCCAAAGGTGCTTTCCAAATCGTCAAGCCAATCCAGGATCCCAATGCAGTTCCGATCGCTTTACCACCTTTAAACAACAGAAATGGACTAAAGGCATGCCCGATAACTGGGGCAACAGCGATTAGGGCCATTGGTAAACCTCGAATTTCATAATTGTTGTAAGCCAGACCCACCGGTAAAGCTGCCTTGGTGATATCCAGAATCAAAACGATTAATCCCAGTGTTTTGCTACCGGATTTTATGACATTAATTGCACCGGGGTTTCCATCACCAACAAAACGAACATCTTTTTGCAGAACAAGTTTTCCTAACCAAACTGAAAATGGTATTGCCCCACACACAAAAGCAAAGATGATAAAAAATATATAATTCATGGGTTAATTTTATTCAATTTTCATTTAGGTCCTGAAAATTTAAAGTCATATTGTTAAAACCTTATTTGAACCCATTATTTGGAAGGCTTACGTGTTACGACTCCAATCCATTCTGACTTCTCTTGAAAAGGTGTGCCTGTCAGGTCACTCCAAAAACTTTCAACAAAGAATCCATTGGCTTGAATTTCTGACCGTATGGATTCAGGCGTATAGTCTTGAAACCAGTTGCGATAGACACTGATTTTTCCATACTCTTCGATGATGATGTATTGATCCAGAAAGATATCATTTTCGTATTCAAATCCTTGCTCCAGGACGAGGACCTTGCCCTGCCGCCAAAAACCATTTTGATCCAAATGCCAATCTTTTTTCAAACCAACGCGTTCACGTAAAAACTTTGTGGAAACATCCAGGACAAAATATCCCCCTGGTTTTAAAGCCTGTTTTATATTGGAAAGCAATTTAACACGGGATTCAGGTGAAAATGTGCAATAATCACCAAAGACGAGAAAAACTGCATCAAATATTGGTTCCTCTTTCAGATGTAAATAATCCAGACAACGGTAATCAATTTTCAACCCATCTTCACCGGCTTTTTGTATGGCATACGTAATGGAGTTTTGTGAAAAGTCCACACCAGTCACATTCAGTCCTTGTTGTGCCAGACACGATGTATACAAGCCTGGCCCACAACCCAGATCCAGAACCTTATCATTAATGCGTAGATCCAGGACACGAATCAACCAGTCAACTGATTGGTTGATTATATTTAAAGGGCGACTGGCAGCATCCACAGCAGGATCCAGGTGAACTTTTAGCAACTGTTTGGCGATATAAGGATCGGTCCAGAATTTTGTTTCGCCGGGTGTGAAAGGCTCAGGTTTTTGTTGGTATCGAAGCAGTTCTTTGATATTCAAACTTGGTACAGAAAGGTAAGTATTCATTTTTTAATCCAAAGTTGAATTAATTCATATAGAGTTGAGATTTAAATTATACAATGCAGAAGCCGCTGTGAATATTTAGGATTGAAATTCCAATTCTTAGATTGTTCGTCATGGCTGCACGGCCTGGTAGACCTATTTTATTTTGGTTAGAGTACTACATATTATGAACTTAAACCGGGCATGTTTGGGCAGGCTTGAGACTAGGTATTCTCACGATTTTAGGGACATGAAGTTATTAGGTGCCTGGCTAGCGTGCTACTATTATCTTCAACCATAGAATTAGCGAAGAAGGGTATTGGCATTCTAATCAGTCAAACCTGATAGCAATCAATTGGGACTACGTCTGCAATATTTTCTTAAATGATCTTCGTTTTATTTGATGCAGAAACGCTAAGGTTCTGGATAGCATAGGTGGAATTGCTCTATGGTGCATTCGTGCGGTTCTGGTGTTAACACCTGTGAATAAGTGACTCCTTGCCAATTGAAATTAGCTGCGATTAATAACGCAAGTGTGTATTTGAAATTAAATATTTTTCACACAATATTATTACTATAATTAGTAAAGATTGAATAATTAACTCAAACCACAACCCCAAAATAGCAAATAAATAGAGAGTGTGTTACTTCTGACATTATGTGAGAAGATTGTGAGCAATAGAAGGGATTTAAAAACATATGGAAGCAGAATATAGAATCGATGTTGTCGACAAACCCGAGGAATCAGTCTGGAAAACGATTGGAGGCGGACTTCGAGAATTTAACACTCAAAATGCAGGAGATGACAAATATCAGAGCCTTTGTCTGGTATTAAATGCTAAAAATAATGAGATCGTAGGGGGTCTGCTTGCTGATATTTATTGGGATTGGTTATATATTAATGTTCTTTGGGTGAAATCTGAATTACGCGGAAAAGGATTCGGGCGAGATCTATTATTACGTGCAGAAGAAGAATCCAGACAACGAGGTGCCAAAAGTGCTTACCTGGATACCTTTAGCTTTCAAGCGCCAAACTTCTATAAAAAGTATGGATATGTTGTTTTCGGGGAATTAAATGATTTCCCGGTAGGGCATACACGTATCTTTTTAACCAAAAATCTATAATGATCTGGCCCCAAACAAAAGATCTAAAGCCATCTGACATGAATTGAATTAACCCAAATGCGTATCACAATTTTTGCCCTCGGTTCTCGCGGTGACGTTCAACCATTTATTCCTTTAAGTAAAGGCCTGATTGAAGCAGGGCATCAGGTCTGCATTGCAACTTTTGAGGCTTTTGCATCAATGGTAAAAGGAGCAGGTATAAATTTCTCTCCGATTCATGGCAATGCCCAGGGACTGCTCAACCAGGCTGTAGATGGCAACCTGCTCTCAAAACGGACAAGCCTGGTTCAGACCATGCAGGCTTTACGAAAATCATATGGAACCTTGGCAAAAAGTCTTCCAGATGATCTACCTGCTTTGTACGATTCGGATTTAATTTTAAATCAATTACCCGCCCATTTATTTGGTGGTGATCTGGCATCCTATTTGAAAATCCCATGGGCAATTGTATCCGTTATTCCGCTTGTGCGAACCCGCTTCCAACCTTTAATTGGATTCCCCACTGCACCCTCTTTCTTTCCTGGTTACAATAGACTGACCTATCGCTTGGGGGAGCAAATTGGGTGGCAGCTATTCCGAAAAACAGTAA
>PHBS01000162.1 GCA_002841995.1 Chloroflexi bacterium HGW-Chloroflexi-8 | reverse complement strand
CAGGAAAGTGATTTGCCGGGTTTTGAGATGGCAGGTGGAATGATGGTTGTGCCGACATTTTCTCAACAGGAAATTGAATTGACTTTCAATTTGCCAAGGGAGATTATCGAAATTCGTGATGGTAAATTTTTCTATTCATTAACAATCCTTAAGCAATTAGGATTGGATGAGTTACCGGTGGAATTTCAAATAAAGATTCCTGAATGGGCTCAACTAGATAAGGGTCCTGATTTTCTTTCGAATTCCGAACTTTTACTCACAGGATCGAAAATTTTATTCGAAAGTGAAAATCAGATTGTGATTGAATTTTCCAAAAAATGAAAAAGAAAATCTTCGTCTTATGTGTAATTGCAACCCTGATTTTCACCTCCTTTTTTGGTAAAGAATTGGGAATTAAAGCACAATCCAATATGCTTGATTATTGCCATTTTGGTATCAACAATCCTTATCCGTTTTCAAATGATTATGACATGACTCTATTGGGGGTAGACAGTTACATCAATTGGAGTGTATCATCGGACCCCTTGGAACCTCAAAATTATGAACACATAAAAGTATTGAGGGTCCGTAATGATGTTTATAATGCGACAAAGGCGAATCTCCCCGCCCAATTATCTGTTTATCCAGGGGCAATTTGGATAATAGGAAATGAGCCGGATACAAGATTTGAAAATCAAGATAATTTGATTCCGGAAGTATATGCTCAACGATTTTTGGAAATCAGTGAAATAATCAGAACTAATGATCCGAATGCATTAATTGGCTTTGCCCCGATCGTTCAGCCAACTCCAATAAGAATTCTCTACTTAGAGTTGGTAATAAACGAAATGAACCGTTTGTTAGAAAATTCTGAAACAAGCATTTCTGATACGTTTGATATTTGGACAATCCATTCCTTTCTTCTTCACGAGGCTAAGCGCATCACAATTGACAGGAAAGTGACATATGTTGAAGGTTGGGGAACAGGATTACCACCTGGGGTTGATCCTATCCTTTTTGACGAGGAGCACCAACCGATGAATCTAGATTATGATTGGGATTTAACCCATTCCATTTCTCTTTTTAGAGAATTGATCATCAATTTCCGACAGTGGATTCATGATAAAGGCTTAGGAGATAAACCACTTTGGATCACAGAATATGGCAGCCTCATGCCTTTTACACACATACCAGAATATAAGACTATTGAATATATGCTGGATACTTTTAATTTTCTACTTTCAGCGAAAGATCCTTTTATAGGATTCGCGATAGACGATTATCGCCTTGTTCAAAAATGGTACTGGTATAGTCTAAATGGGGATATATTTGATAAAGGTGGTTCACTTTACAATAGTGATTTAATCGAAGAAACTAGTGTTGGTAGAAATTTCCGTCAATATAATGCCGATTCAACAATTGTTGACGAAAAAGCGCCTGATTTTGAACCGATTTCTGTTGAATCGATTTCTCCAATTCGATATTCATCAGAAACAGGTAAAGTCGATTATTTAGTAATCATCCGTGTACGTAACCAGGTTTCAGCAGACCACAGCTCGGATTTTGAGATCAATTTATTTGACGAAGTTGACAATTTGCTTTCATCCGGTTCCGGAACGACAGTTCGCTGTGCCGGCGATGGGTTGGCGAGGCTTTTTATCTCTGCAATCCCGGGTACTGAAATCACGAACCTTAATATCGTGGTTTCTTCTGCCGACCTGCCTGATGTTAATTTTGAAAATAATTCCTTAATTTTCCCAAATGAAACAATATTTGATGGTCTACCAAAATTAGTTTTTGTACCTCTTTTAACGAAATGACACTTCCTGGAGAGTCTGGAAGGACAAATAAATCAAAAGAAATTATTTTTATATTGAATTAATCGTTTTTCGATGTATATTTAACTATGGGTAAATAAGTAACATAGGGTATTGTTAATTGCTATCATTTAATATGACATTTTTATTTATTAAATGTTGTATATTTAACAAATCAATTGTTGGGAGGTCATCTATATGCAGGAAATCAAGAAAGATAAAAAAATATTCCTTATTGTCCTGATTTCTGGAATAATCATTTTACTCGGATTAGTGGGCGGAAATTGGCAAAAAGGATATGCTCAAACGAATCCAACACTTCCCACAATTCCAATAGTGATTGATGTTGATCCTTCAGTCATTCCAGTCAATAGCGCTATTGGAATATTTACTTTTTTTGGAGATCCAAGCCTGGATCCTGCCCCTTTTCTGCCAGCACAATGGGGAATGGAATTCATTGAAATAACTTGGTATGGACCAGCCCCTGATAGCTTAAGTTGCACGGTTAATCCGATTTCTGTGAGTGGTGATTCTTCTCAAATCACTGTGGATTTTCTGGGCGAAGATCCTCCGGGAGTCCCTGTATGTGCAGACTATTTATTTTCAGATGCTGGTGATGCGACAATTTATATTGTGAATCATCCTGGTTCTGGTGATCTGCGAGAGCAGTATGGACCAATTACAGTTCATATCGTTAATCCTCCGACATATATTTATCTGCCTATAATCATGAAATAATTTACCCTCTATTATTCCTTCAAAATGGGGTGACCTAATCGTCACCCCTTTCTTTTGCCTGATGAAGAAATCAATAAATTTTCACCCTCTTTCTCTCTTTTTAATCACAACCATGATCACAGGTTGTTTATATTTATTTACCACTTCTGCAAGACTGACATCAGCAAATTACGCCATTGACAGCGGTGATTTTCTGGCAGCCATCCTGACTGCAGGTGTCCCACATCCGACCGGTTATCCTACTTATATGTTGCTCGGGATTTTGTTCCAAAAACTTCCCATCGGTTCACAGTATATTCGGGCAATTTTGGTTTCCCTGGTTCCCGCAGCGCTCAGTTCAGGTTTATTTGCTCTGTTACTACGAAAATTCTTCCTACCAAAAAAACATTGGAGCACTTTTATTTTTTCTCTTTTTGTAGGGTTAATTTGGGGTTTATCTCCTTTCCTGTGGTCACAAGCAATCATTGTTGAAGTTCATGGTCTTCAATCAATCTTCATCATAATAGCGTTGTGGTGGGTTTTTGAATTGATGGAAAACCCTATCCAAAATTCCTATCTAAATTTTTATCTACTGTCTTTGTTTTTTGGAATGGGTCTTGGCAATCACATTACACTTTCATTCTTTTTACCAGCAGTCCTACTTGCTGCAATTAAAGCGATGAGAAATGGGTTTCCAAAGAGGATCCTTTTTTATCAATTTTTATTTCTTTTGATAGGATTATTGGTTTATGTTTATATCCCCTTCAGAGCGAACCAAATTCCTCCTATAAATTGGGGAAACGCATCAAATTGGGATGGTTTTTGGTGGCTTGTCTCCGGAAGACCTTATCAAAATCTTGTTTTTGACATATCATCAGCAAAAGTAATCAGTCGTATTTCGGCATTAGCTTTCTTTCTGCGCCAGCAATTTGGCGTGACTGGAATTATTCTGGCTATGGTTGGATTGGTTCAGTTTAATTTCAATTCCAAACTAACACGCCCGATCCTTTTATACTTATTTTTCGTTTTTTCTATTTTTGCCATCATTTACGGAACGGATGACTCGGTCACCTATCTTCTCACTCCAATTGCTGTTTTTGCCCTTTGGATTGGACTTGCCTTACCCGTTTTGTTTTCATGGACCTGGAAGAAAATTCCTGTTGGATCCATACTTCTTTCCCTTTCTGCCATCTCCTTCATGGTTTCCATTCCCGTCACATTCAGGAATGTCGATACACATTCCAAAACTGCTCCGGCAGATTTTGCTGAGACGATCCTTCCTCAATTACCCCCAAACGCAATCCTGGCATCCAGCTCAGACCCCGACTCTTTTCCACTCTGGTATTACCATTTTGGTTTAGGCTGGCGTCCGGACCTTACCTTATTCACCCTGCCCCTTACGCAATTTCGATGGTATCAGGAAACGTTAATTCACACCTATCCCGCCATCCAATTCCCCGAACCGATACTACCGATCAGTAATAACAGCCAGGATTGGGGCGAGCGTGTTTCTGCGCTAAACCCAAACTTGCCTTATTGCACTTCTTCGGTATTGAAGGCCGAGTCAACCAAAATTCAAATCGCTTGTTCTACTGGTGAAATTATTAATTTTATTGTTAACTAGGGAATTAGTTAGTAGGTAAAACTGTTTTCTAAAGAAAATCCCTTTTTTGGGTTTTCATAAAGATACTGGTTGCCAGGCTGAGCATAATCCAGAATAAGACACCCGGTTTTGCCCCCAGGGCAATTGCATCTGTTATCCCAAATAAGAAATGTGCAAAGAGACCCCCGATTAATCCCACTGAAATTGCGTAATAAATTTCTCTGGTCAAAAATGATCGCGTACTGATTGGTCGATGCGATCTTCTCTGTAAAATTTTCATATTCGAGAAAAGCATCCAAAATGCCGAAATATTGAGTGAAATAAAGGCTATCATCCCGGGAATACCTAAATCCAATGCGCTTTGCAAGAATTCATTATGAGCATGCCCAATATCTTTAATAGGTATGTCTGGCGAGACGGTATACAGAGGATAGAGTACATGGACAATATGACGGAAGGTGTTCATCCCCATACCAGTGAATGCAAAATCCTGAATTGCATAGATTGCCCGTGACCAGATCTCTACCCTTCCGCTTAATGTATTGATCGAAAAAGCGGTGGTACTGATACCAGTTCCCGGGAATAAAGAATTGATAAATATCATGAACTGGCCATTTAGAATAAAAAAGATCAGCAATCCAGCCACTACCAAAACAAATATCCCAAAAATCCATTTCAATTTACGTGGAGTGAAAAGAAATGACATCAATACAATCCCGACTGCAAATCCAAGGTAAGCGGAGCGTGATTGCGTAAATACCAGTACTACACCGATCAGAATCGTCCCAAGTAATCCAACCAGTAACAAGACAAAATAACCCCAAAGGCGGGTGTATTGCATTATTTTCTTTCCTCGCACGATTATCCAGCCCAATAAAGCGATCCAGACGGGCAAGACCCAGATAATTGCTCCGGCAACCTCGTTTGGGTGAAACCCTTCAATCAGCCCTGGTATAAGTTCTTGGATCTTTGGAAAAAGTTCATACAGGGGATTTAAAATCGTGATTTTTGTTGTCGCCCAGTTCGTACCAAACAGCCCTAATACCGCGATTCCCAGCCCAGCGCTGCCAAGCACTGCTGTGCAGGCAACAATCCCCCATGTTTGCTTTGAAAGTCTTACAAAGGCAAAAAAAAGTGCTATCGAATATAAAACCATTGCAATTTTTGGCAGGCTGATCTCAATATCATAAGTCGCGTATAGACTAACCAAAACCTGAAAAGCTAGTAACAACATTATGCCATTGATTGGCGTGATGTTGATTGGCTGATTTTTAGCCAGTAAGCTGATTCCCCAAAAAAGTGGCAAAATCATCAAAACCCAACTAGTTTCCAAATGTATGAATAGAAAAATGGGGATCAGAATCAATAAGATCAGCCAATCAAATTGGTCAATCCGTTGAAAAATATTTACTGGTCTTAATCCTGTTTGACTTGTCTCCATGGTTACCAACCTAATTTTACATCAGATAAAATCCCTTACCTTTCATAACTGAAATGTAATGTCGCAATCCTGTTTTATAAAAAAATGATGTGATAAAATATTAAAAGTTTACCAGGGGGTAACACCCCGATCATTTTCTTAAGTTAAATGATTGTTTTTAAAATAATAAAATTGGTCAACGATTACTAATTTCCATGAATAGGGATGAAACAACCTATTGATAATTTTACAAGCCCGAGCAGGGAATAGATCCTCAAGAATTATTAAATCAAATAAAAACAGATCGTTTAAACGGAGAAATCAGATCAATTTTTGCAGTAACGATAAACGCTATTGAGAAGTTTGGCAATGTGGATCTTTTTTTATCGAACAAGATAAACTTAGCAAAATCGTTCTGGAGAAGAGTTGCGAAATTAACAAATAGCATTTTGCTGCTTTTGAGAAGAAAATATTGAGTTTGATCTAGATTAAGACTAATGCATTTTGGATTGCGCATAGTCGTCATAAGCATTCCGATTTGTGTCGGAATGGCGGAGCATGCTTATTTTTATCGAATGATTTAGGTCTTTTCAGTAACGTACTGATATAATTTTTATGCAGTTTTCATTATTTAGACAATAATATAGAGCTTGGCAGGTGATGGATGGATTTTCAAGAACAAGATCTCGAAAATGGATTTGAAAGCATTGATATTCGCCAATATTTAGCGCTGTTCTGGCAATGGGCCTGGTTAATAGCGTTGGCGACTTTTTTGGCTGGTCTGGCTGCTTTTTTGATCAGTCAGAGGATGACACCTGTCTATTCTGCCTCAACTACGCTTTATATCAATGAAGCACCCTCCACCAAGGCTACTGATTACAACTCCATTATCACCAGTGAACGTATTTCCGGAACTTATTCCAAAATGATCACGACTCGCCCAGTACTGGAAGCTGTCGCCAACAAATTGGGGATTGATGTCGAATCTTTTGCGGAAGACGTTTCAGTTAGTGCCATCAATGATACGACATTGATCGAGATTACGGTCGATTCAACCAATCCGGAATTGGCTGCTGCCATTGCAAATGAACTCACCACTGTCTTTTCTGCCCAGATTGTCACCATTCAGGCAGAGCGATTCTCTGTTTCCAAAGAAAGTCTTCAGAAGCAAATTTCGGATATGGAAGCTCAAATTGATCAGGCTACCGCCGACCTGGCGAGTGAATCGGATGCTGGGGTTCGTGCCAGCCTGGAAACAAAAATCACACAATATCGATCCATCTATTCCAACCTGCTCTTAAGTTATGAACAAATACGTCTATCCGAAGCTCAAACGGTTTCCACAGTCATGCAGGTTGACCCAGCCATGGTCCCAACGAAGCCCATCAGCCCACAGGTCTTTCGCAACACTGCTCTTGCTGCCATGGTTGGCTTTATGCTTGCAGTGGGCGTAATATTTGTGATTGAAGCTGTTGATGACACGTTAAAAACCCCCGATGAGGTCAAAAAAGCCCTTGGGCTACCAGTTCTGGGCGTCATTTCCAAACATAGTTCCGAAGATGGCAAACCCATCAGCAGCACATCTCCCCGCTCTCCTGTCTCGGAAGCATTCCGCGCTCTGCGGACTAATGTGCAATATTCAGGTGTTGATGAACCTATTCGCACGCTCATGATTACGAGCACCGACCCGCGTGAAGGAAAAACGACAGTTGTCGCCAATCTTGGTGTAGTCTTTGCACAAAACGGCAAAAATGTCACCTTGATTGATGCAGATCTTCGCAAACCTTCTCTCCATCGAAAAATAGGTGTTCCCAATCGCTCCGGTCTCACGTCCCTTTTCCTGCGTGATCAGGAAACGATCGAAAATATTCTTCAAAAAACCGTAACCAACAATCTGAGTGTCATCACATCCGGTGAACTTCCTCCCAACCCTTCTGAGCTGCTCGGTTCCAAAAAAATGGGTACCATCCTTACGAAAGTCCATGAAATCTCAGATATCATCATCATCGATACCCCGCCAGCCCTGGCAGTTACAGACTCGATGGTTCTTCTGCCCTATGTCGATGGAGTCCTCTTGGTGATCAAGCCCGGCTTCACCAAAGCAAATGGCGCTCGTCAGGTTGTGGAGCAACTCCGGCGTTCCAATGGCAAGATCCTGGGTGTTGTTCTCAACGAACTGGACATGACAAAATCCCGCTACGCTTATAAATATTACAATTACAAGGGTTACAAGTCCTATAGCAAATACTATTCACATGAAAAGGACCTTGGTTAACCCGGCAAATGGATTTAACGAAACTTGATCTTCAAAATGAGTTGAATTTCGCCCGCCAGTTGATGGCTGGCTGCGCCCGAATCACCCGCTCTGTTCAAGATCAACACATCGTCTCCCAGAGCAAATCGGACCGATCGCCTGTAACGATCGCGGATTATGCCGTTCAGGCTTACGTCGCCCAGGCCATCCGCGCTCACTTCCCTGCCGATACCCTGGTGGGTGAAGAGAGCAGTTCCAGTCTTCTGCAGGATCAGGATCTCCTCTCCGGGGTCACATCCCAGGTGCAAGCTCTCCTTCCCCAAGCCACCTGCCAACAAATCTGTGAATGGATCGACGATGGCAAAGGTCAACCCTCTGCCACTTCCCGCTTCTGGATCATCGATCCGGTTGATGGCACCAAAGGCTTTCTGCGCAGAATGCAGTATGTCACCGCCCTGGCGCTCATCATCGATAGTCAGGTCGTCCTCGCTGTCCTCGGCTGCCCCAATGTTTCCCTTTATCATTACAGCGGAGGGCTGGTCTATGCGGCCGTTTCACAAGGGGCTTTCTGGCAGCCTTTTGAATATCCAAATCGCCGGTTCCGAATCCACGTTTCTTCACAAACAAACCTGAAAGAAGCACGTCTTGTGCGTTCTTTTGAGGATACCCACACCAATAGCGGACAAATTGAATCCTTTGTCCAAATTGGCAACATCAGTGCAAGTCCGGTTCGCATGGATAGCCAGGCTAAGTATGCCATCCTGGCTGCCGGTCAGGCAGATCTTCTCCTGCGCTTACCTCCTGATGACCGCCCCGACTATCGTGAAAATATCTGGGATCAAGCACCAGCCTACCGGATTATTTTAGAAGCAGGAGGCCAAATGACCGATGCCCTCGGAAAGCCTCTGGATTTCTCTGCGGGTGTAAAATTAATCCATAATCAGGGCATCGTCGCTACAAACGGTCATTTGCATGCCCAAACATTGAACATTCTGGAAAAAATCCGCGCCTGATTCGTTACCATAGAGCTATCTTTGCCTGGTTTTTGTCCTGGCAACCTTGGTAGGATCATGAAATGGATATCAATTTCTTTAAGGAGTATAATCGTGAAATTTCCAAGTAAGTGCAGTGAATTGAACTTCATCTGGATAAAACCTAATATAACGCCACAAACTGTTCCCCCAAGAAGCCCGCGAAATGTTTTACCGTC
>PHBS01000161.1 GCA_002841995.1 Chloroflexi bacterium HGW-Chloroflexi-8 | reverse complement strand
ACGACAGGACCATGATGTTCGTGTAATTGAATTGCGCGATCATGTTCTTTCCAGTTTGCATCGGGAGTTACCTACTGAAGTGATCATTGAAGGAAACCCTTTGGATATTAGCGTGCTCCAGCATGCCGGTTTTTCAAAAGCACAAGTGTTTGTGGCTGTAACGACCAGTGATGAAGATAATTTGGTGCTATGTTATACGGCTCGAACTCAATATAAAATCGGGCGAACCATTGCACGAGTCAATAATCCAAGAAATGCCTGGCTATTTACTGAAACCTTTGGCGTGGATGTAACAGTAAATCAAGCAGAGATCATTTCGAGTTTAATTGAAGAAGAAATGTCCATGGGCGACATGATGACCTTGCTGAAATTACGCAAAGGAAATTATGCTCTGGTTGAAGAAAAAATTCCCGAAGGTGCAGTGGCAATCGGGAAAGCAATAAAAGATTTAAATTTACCGGATCAATGTGTTCTGGCTGCAATATTTCGTAAAGGTGATGTGGTTGTTCCACATGGATATACTGTTTTTGAGCAGGGTGATGAAGTTTTGGCAATCACCGATAACGAAGGTGCCAAGGAATTCTTAAAACTTTTTTCGGACGTAAACGGCAATCTGAAAAAATGATTGTTTTCCAGGTGTGAGATCTTTTTTTGTCAGTCAAAATGCATCGTGTTAAACTTGGATTAAGACCTTTGCGGATTATTTAATGCGCATATCTATAATCAACCTGTGCGTTGAAACTGATTGGGATTATAATCATTGACTTGTATTGTGGAGATTAGTTTCTTCATCTAGAAAAGCGTATTTTTGAAGTTATGTTGCCATCAAGTGAATTGTTTCAACAGTTTCTGGTTAACCTAAACGTCAACCAGTCCAATGCTCATCTTTTGCTATATGGTGCTCTAGCACTGGCAGTAATGATTGAAGGACCATTTGCTATTCTGATTGGTGCAACAGCCGCTTCTTCTGGTTTTTTAAATCCTTTACCGGTATTTTTAGCAGCGAGTATTGGTAATCTCATGGGAGATGTGGCCTGGTATTTGCTTGGATATAGTGGGCGATTGGAATGGGCATTAAAAATTAAATTCCTGCACCTGGATATGAATAAAATATCGCTCCTGAAACAATCCATTTCCCGCCAGGTTGTAAAAATTCTGGTCGTGGCGAAATTGACCAATGGTTTAATCGTACCCGCACTAATTTCTACTGGATTAGCAAGAGTTCCTCTGCGACGCTGGTTCCTTTCTATTTTTTTGACAAACCTTCTCACCACTGGTTTATTTGTTTGCCTTGGATATTTCACTGCAGTAAATTTACTGAAGTTTGAACACTGGATCCGATATGTTGCACTCGGCTTTTCATTTATTTTTTTCATCTTTATTAGTCTCAAGGTTCGCAAATGGTTCAGCCAATTCTATTCTGTAGAAGAAATTCTGGCTGAAGAAGAAAGTTCGACAGGAGTGAACCTGTGAAAATCCTGATTATTTCCCATACCTATTTACCTGCGCTGAATGGCCAGGCGGTCTTTACGACAAATTTGGCCGAAGGTCTTGTCCATCAGGGACACCACGTACGTGTTTTGGTACCAGCGATTGATCGCCCGAAATTTACGCTTCAGAATGGGGTAGAAATCCAAACCATTTCAGCTATCGATTTGCGTTTTATTCACAAAGATCTAAGCCTGGCTTTTGCCTTCCAATTTCAGGTGGACAAGCTTATTTTAGATTTTCAACCAGATTTGATCCATTTACAAGATCCATCTCCTGTGAGCCAAACATTCCTGAATGTCGCTAAAAGGCATCATATCCCAGTTCTGGCAACTCACCATCCTGGACCAGCCATTTGGGCTCCCTATTTACCAGGAAATAGTTCATTTGTAAAAAAAATGGTTGTACCTGTGATTTGGTCTTTCTTCATGCATTACCTGAACAAGGCGGACCGGGTTGCGGCACCCTCTCGGGCTGCTGGAAATATGCTGGAAGAACATGGCGTCCATACGCCGGTCAAACCGATTTCATGTGGAGTTCATCTCGAAGAATTTCACAAGTTGAGACAAAATCAGCTTGTTCTTCGGGAAAAATTTGGTTTGCCACTGGACAAGAAACTTTATGTATATGTAGGCAGGTTGGATGAAGAAAAAAAGGTTGATGTTCTGATTAAAGCCTTACCTTTAATAAAGGATTCATCCATCTTTTTGGTTATAGCAGGTACTGGATTGAAGAGCCAATACTTGCAGGACCTGGTTACAAGTCTCAAGGTTGACAAAAAGGTGACTTTTCTGGGAAATATTCAACGCGAAAATGTTCCTGATTTGTATTCTGCGTGTGATGTGTTTGTTATGCCGGGAGACGTTGAGTCATTAAGTATCTCCACACTGGAAGCCTTAGCTTGCGGAAAACCAGTTATTGCAGCTGACGCAATGGCATTACCGGAGATGGTCCATAATCGGCAGAATGGATTCTTGTTTCGATCCGGAGATCCGAATAATCTTGCACTAAAAATGGATTGGATGTCAGCCAGTTCCGGACGTTGGGGCGAAATGTCATCAGCCAGTTTGAGGATTGTAAAAAGCCATCGTTTCTCAAATACAATCACTGCATATGAACAACTTTACAATCAAATGATTGCTGAAAAAGCAGTCCCCGAACCAACGAGGTTTTTTCCCCCTTTGGCAAGATGGCTCGAAAACTATCATTTCCTGTTCACAATCGTACAATGGGCAGCTCTGGTTGTGATATTGATCATTTCACTAATTTCTCAAAATCGACCTGTTCTGGCTGCTCCGGGCGAACCTGTGATTAACATCAATCCGGAAGTGATTGCAGATATCAAACATTTCCTGAATGTGCTCAAGCAAATTGATTTGCCCAATCACCAGGCAAACGGTTTGCAGATCATATTTCAGGATTTTAAGATTATTCTTAACAGTCTAAAGATCTGAAATCATCAACCGCCAATTTGGCTCATTGTTCGGTTAAGGGCTACATCCCCTTTAGCCAGATCATGCCCCCATGGTTTTTGCCAAACGCCATCCAGAATTAATGTACGCAGATCTTCCATACTTGCGCCAGCTCTCAAAGGTGTCAGCAAGTCAACTTCTTTTTCTTTGAGCAAACAGAGTCGCAACTTGCCATCCGAAGTCAGACGTGCACGTGTGCAGGATGCGCAAAATGGTAGGGTGACTGATGAGATAAATCCCAAGCTGCCAATCGCATCAGGAAGACGGTAGATCCGTGCTTCACCATCTAAAATACCGTGATTTTGGATATTGGGAACCTGTAATTCTTTGCTTATCCGTTCCAGAATTTCTTCATCCCGAACAATTTGTTGTTTTTGGAAACTGGTTTGACCCGCAAATGGCATCATTTCAATAAATCGTACCTGCCAGTTATTTTCATAAGTCAAGCGAGCCATTTCTGCAACATCCATATCGTTGTATCCGCGAACTACAACAACATTGATTTTAATTGGCGTCAGACCAGCACTTTCAGCCGCATGGATCCCTTCCAGAACCTGCTCCAATTTACCCCAACGGGTCAGGCGATTAAACCGTACCGGATCAAGTGTATCCAGACTGACATTTACACGCTGAAGCCCTGCATCCTTTAACGGTTGGGCAATTTTTCCCAATAGAACGCCATTAGTTGTCATGGAAAGAGATTCAACACCGGGCGTGTGAGCAATACCGTGGACTAGCTCAACAATATTCGCGCGCACTGTTGGTTCGCCACCGGTTAAGCGGAATTTATCAAAACCAAGCTCGGTGAAAAGTTTTACAAATAAAAGGATTTCATCATCCTGCATCAAGTCTGCATTGGGACGGAAAGTCATATCTTCTGGCATGCAATAAACACAGCGAAGATTGCAATGGTCAGTCAAGCTGATTCGTAAGTAATGAATGAGGCGTCCAAAACGATCATTAGCCACTTGATACTCCAAAAATATGACAATATAGATAATAATAGTATGATAAAAATCATAAAAAAGCAAGGGGGCAAAAGAAGTGGAATTTCACCCTGTGTAGCTTTAGATGGTTTTCTTTACATCCACTTACGCCGGCGCATCCAAAGAGTCATTCCCACCGGGACAGAAATCGTTAACAGAACAACAATAAGAAACATGGGTCTGCTGACCCAGGATGTAATCGGTGGCTCGGGTATGAAGAAATTCATTCCAAAAAAGCCAGCCATAAAAGACAATGGCATAAATAAGGTTGTTATGATGGTTAGCGTTTTCATGACCTCATTCATACGGTTATTGACGGCAGAAAGATATGTATCCAAAACGCTACCCATCAAATCCCGCAAACTTTCGGTAACATCATACAATCTAACCAAATGATCGTAGATATCCCGGAAAAACACACGGTCAGCGCGATCGATGATCTGGTCATCACCGCGTGCTAGTTTGTTGAATACCTCGCGCTGCGGTGCAATCATTCTTCGTAAGTGTGCCAATGATCTTTTCAGTAGAAAGATCCGTTCGAGGAGTTCCTGTGAAGGACGATCAAAGATGCGGTCTTCTATATTGTCGATAATTGTATCCAGCTCTTCTGCTAATGGCATATATTCAGCTATGACATCATCCGCTATTTTATAAAATAGATGGTCAGTTCCTTTTAGCAGGTAACGTTCATCTCGTTTAAGAATATCCCATACTTTCTCAACGACGGGTATCATTTTTTCCTGATATGTCACCAGATAATGTTTCCCTAAAAAAATGTCGACCTCATCGGTTTCAATGGGTTCATCTTTATTCTGGTTAAATTTTGGTGCATGTAAAACTAAATATAGGTAGGTTCCCCAATCGTCCACACGAGGAACATGATTTTGATCCAGTGCATCTTCGATCGCCAGCGGATGAAATTCAAAAATGTCCTTCATTATGGTTTCACACACTTTTGGATCTTCTTCGATAAAATCAACCCATAACAAACCGGTCTTGTTTTTCACGACCGTTTTGATTCTGTCAATTGAAAGATCGTATTCAATTTTTCCGGAGCCGTTGGTGAACAGGGATCGAATCATATCATTATCTCCTGAATAAGAGCTAACTTAATTTTACGCATAAACTGCGTAAATGGATATGTGAAAAATTCTCAATAATTGCTCGCTAATCAATTATTACCATGAGGTGTAATCAGGCATTTTTATTCTCAATTAAGACACGGTTGGGAGCGATTCCCCTGCGTTTGTAAATTTGAATTAAACCATTCACTAGGATTGCAATACAAATATTAATGAACACCGCCCAGAGTACGACCTGTGGTCCGATGTTTTCAAAAAACTGACCAACCACCCAGGGCGATACCATGACCGCTATGCTGGAAGAAATGAAAAAAAGGCTGGTGATCTTAGCTGAGTAAACACCCATCCGTTCGGCTAGATTCATGGCTGTTGGGAATGAATTGGCAATAAAAAATCCGAAGGAAAATGTTCCAACCCATAAAATGGTTTGAGATTGATGAAATATTATTAATATCATCATACTGAACGCACATCCAATCAGATTAATCCACATCATCTGCTTTGCTGAAATTTTTCCTGCAAGGATCATTCCCAGGAATCGGCTCAAGGTAAAAGCTCCCCAAAAAGTGCTTGTCAAATAAGCAGCATTTTGTGGATCCGCCATATTCATTCCAATACTATATGTATAAATCCAGTTACCGAAGGTAATTTCTGCACCTGTGAACCCAAAAAACATGATTACCAGAAAAATCACCAGGGGTGTTGCTGCAATTTGAGGTCGGTCAATCACTTTTTCTTGATTTACTTGCGGTTCTTTTGGTGAAGGGTATTTTAAAATCAAAAAAGCAGGCACAAGAATCACCGCTGCAATAGCCCATAGCCCGACATTGATATTCCCACGGGTTCTCAGACTTTGGGCAATAATGATTGGCGCAACGAGCGTACCAACACCGAAGAAGAAATGAAGACCATTCATATAGTTGGTCACGGCGCTGCCATGTAGCCAGATCAATAAGGTGTTTGCACTGACGTCGACCACAGATTGGACAACACCTAATAATAGAAAAATAGAAACCAGAACCCATAATTGTTGAATCAGGGGTAAGAGAGCGGCTAAAATGGCGATTCCGAATAACGCAAGAGCCAACAAGCGATGTCCCTGGACTTTGTTCAGAATTTGGCCGGCGGCATAGGACCCGATGATATAACCAATCGAAGATAAAATAAAAAGATTACTGATTTGTTTGAAGGAGCTTTGCGTATTTTCTGCAAAACTTGGTAAGCTGGGACCTAGAAAACTGGAGATTAGACCCAGTGAGATAAAACCTAGAAAATAAATAATCGAAATCTTTTTTTTGTTGGTTTGCATGTCGAAATTGCCTTAAATTGAGTTTCCCCGACCTATATGGATATTCCGGAATGATGCTGGTAAGGATGCTTTGATCTTATCACTGCTTTTTGTGATTGAGAAGAAGAAAAAATGCAGGAAAGCTTTTAGCTTGTAGCTCGTCTCCTCGAAAGTGACCTCGGAGTGCTACGCAAGCTCGTAGCCCAACATCTTTGTGTAATTTGTAGTTAAAAGCGGTTTTTTTCTGTTGTTGTTCATTGACGGGTAACATTTTATTGGGTAAAGGTTGTGGTTAGCGGTTTATGCCATGACGATTTGAATGCAAAAAAACCTAACAAAACTAAATCGACAGTTGCAATTGGCGATAGCGTAACCCAACATTTATATTCGTGTTGGGTCTATTGCTTCGTTAATTACGTCAAAATATGCTCACAAACCATCAATTGCGAAGAAGATGACTCCTTTCTTTCACCGCAAATGACACCAACCTACAGGAAGCTTTTTTATTCTTTGTGGGATAATATTTTATAGCATGTTGTAGGTTGGCGTTAGCGGTGTGAATCTTGAAGAAAATTTGCAAAATTTTAAACAATTATTGTCAAAAATTTGCTCTCGGCGAAAGCGTAACCCAACAATTTTTCATGTTGGATCTATTGGTTCGGAAATCCAGGTGTCATGTTTGCGGATAAAAGTTCAATAAAACTCCTCGAATCGTAAAAAAACTGGATTCTTACTCTTGATATTGAACGTTATTTTAAGTATAAAACCCTGGTATTACGCTTCATTACGGTTGAAAATTCTAAATACTTTGAATAGAAAGAAAGAACTTTGCTCATAAAAAAAATTATTTGCTAATTTTTATAATTTGAGAAGAAGAAAGAATACCAGG
This sequence comes from Chloroflexi bacterium HGW-Chloroflexi-8, assembly GCA_002841995.1. Taxonomy (GTDB): domain Bacteria; phylum Chloroflexota; class Anaerolineae; order Anaerolineales; family Anaerolineaceae; genus UBA6170. The sequence continues at coordinate 1,809 of PHBS01000161.1, read as the reverse complement.
GGGTTTAGGGAAGAAACAAAGCTTACACTTAAAGGTAGAATCAATCCAGTAAAAATCAAACAATAAATTAAAAAATGGCATATTCTATGCTTCCGGCCGGTAGGCGTCGAAATACAAATTACTTATACTCAAGTGTATGTCTTTGCATTGTGAAAATCATTGAGGCTATTAAAATATGGAAAAAAATGTAAAAAATGCATTCTCTACCGCTATTCTTCAGCAGGCTTTATCTGCCTTTAATTTAAACCCGTACCACATTTCCGAACTTGACGGATTTGAAAATTTTCTGTTCGAAAGTGAGATTAACGGGTTGCCGGCAATTTTACGTTTGTCTCACAGTTCCAAAAAGACCAGGCAAATGGTCGAATCTGAACTGAGTTATGTCAATTATTTAGCTAAACACGGCGCGCATGTTGCTACTCCATTTAAGTCCAAACAGCAGCAATTAACAGAATTAATTCCTTTAAATGACGGCACATATTTTACGGCTGTTTGTTTTCAAAAAGTGATCGGGATTCATCCACGTGGTCAGGATTTTGATGACCATTTGATCCATGTTTGGGGTGCAAGTCTAGGAAAAATGCACCGGCTTTCCGTTTCATATCAACCGGATCGGGAAGACCTGCAACGCATTCATTGGGACGAGGAAGTGGAGGTCACACATCCGGAACGATTCTTACCACCTGATCAATTTACGATCATCAAACAACTTGAAATTCTCAAAATGCGAATAAGGGAATTACCAGTTGTCAAATCCCAATATGGCATCATCCATAATGATTTGCATCCGTACAATTTCCTTTATGACGGCGAAAAAATCACGATGATTGATTTTGAAGATTGTGTGCAAATGTGGTTTGTCTCGGATCTTGCGATCTCATTATTTCTCATGACCGTCTGGCCACCGGATGGCTATTCACAGGAAGAATTTGCATTGAAAATCTTTCCATCTTTCATAGCAGGTTATAAGACCGAGAAAGATCTTCCGGATGAATGGCTGGAGACCATCCCAACTTTTCTGAAATTTCGTGAAATCGGGCAATATATTGCCATGTATCGCGGGGCTGATTTGGATAACCCTGAACCATGGGTGGCTCGATTTATGGAAGGGAGAAGAGAAAGAATTGAAAATAATATTCCCTACCTGAATTTGGATAATTGGTCGCGATTTGCATCCTAATTTCAAGAAATATTTTCTCAATGGTATAAAATAAATTAACCACTTAGATAAAAAAAGCAGGTAATGATGGACTTTCCTCCGGAAATATTTGACCAATGGGCAGATGATTATGATCAGGAAACACAAAAGGAAGAGGGATACCCGTTTGAGGGCTATCAAAAATTACTGACTGGTTTCATGGAAGAATGTAAACCGCAACCGGGTCAACGCGTATTGGATTTAGGTTGTGGAACAGGTAATTTAGGAAGCCTTTTTTCCGAACAGGGATGTGAAGTGTGGGGGATCGATTTTTCTCCGGCAATGATCGAAAAAGCGAAAGCAAAAAACCCCACCGGTCATTTTCTGGTTCGCGATATTCGACTACCCATTTCTAATGAAATACCCGAAAAATATGATTTTATCGTCTCCGCTTATACATTTCATCATTTTCCCATTGAGGAGAAGATTCGCCTGATTCAAACGCTTTTACATGAGCATCTGAATCCGGAGGGCCGATTATTGATCGGAGACCTTGTTTTCAGCGATCGCGAAGATTGTGAAAAAATCGGTGAATTGTACCCGGACCAATGGGAAGAGGAAGAATTCTGGATTTTGGAAAAAGATATTGTTCCAATTTTGAAAGGAAAATT
>PHBS01000160.1 GCA_002841995.1 Chloroflexi bacterium HGW-Chloroflexi-8 | reverse complement strand
AGTGCCGAGTCACAGAATCGAACTGTGGACACCACAATTTTCAGTCGTGTGCTCTACCAACTGAGCTAACTCGGCTTAATGACCAATATTCTAACCCGTGCGAGATTGAATGTCAAGTAATTTGCCTGCCTGGAGATTATTTCAGGCTTCTTCATAAGCATTGCCATTGGTTGCGCCTCCAGATGTATCTGCAAAAGCGATCATTATGGCAAACTGACTGATGGAGTTATAGGATTCTTCTAATTGACCTTGTAATGTCAGTTGAGAAGCGACTTCCGGCTCTCCCAATCGTTTGAGTAAAGGTTGAGGAATATTCGGCATGCGAACTTGCACGTTGACTTGCTTTAATTCCTGTCCTGCATCCCAAAAATGTTCCAGAGTCTCCGGAAAACGTACAACCTCCGGCTGTGACTGCCAGGCAGATCCTATCTGAGGATTGATGTCCAGATCAATATCAGCACCACGTCGCTGACGAAGTGCTTCTAAGATCTGTTCCTGAGATTTCCCACGCATGCGAAATATCAAAAATGGATCTTCATCAAACCGGTCGCCGAGAATATAATGTGTCGCTGCAACATGTTTACAGGGGGTTATTTTGTCAGGACAGGTGCATTTAGTCTGCAGATCAATGGTTCTGGAAGGGAAGAGGCTTACACCCGCACTGTTAAAGACCTCCTCAATATCCAAAGGCATATCACCCGCCAAAAGCTGCGCCACATAAATAGCCTTATCAGAAAGAATATCAAAAACTTTTTCCCATTGTTTATTATTGAAAGGGGTTAATTGAATGGTTACCCGATACGGCTTGGGCCTGGATCCTTGAACACGAGCAGCCATGCCGCCTTTAATTTCTTCCATGGAGACAATTTGCCCAATTCTGGCATAGTGCTGTCCACGGGTTAATCGTACACCTAGCATCAGTCTCTCAAGTGCTTCCAACCATCGACGTGCCCACCAATTCTTGGCAAACTCACCTCGTTGGCTGCGAGTCTGGATTCCATTCACCGTGCGACGAGGATTCATTCCCCAGGGTTCTGTACTGACTCCATTGCGTTCACCGTTACTGCGTTCATTTTTTTCACCATTCGTACGCTGAAATCGATCCTGTCGGTCATTAGGTCGTTCACCATTGCTGCGTTCACTTCTATCACCATTCGTGCGCTGTAATCGATCCGGACGATCAACCGAACGGTTAGCACTTATACTTCCTTCAGGAGTAGAAATCACCCGGTTATTTTCATTTTTCTGATTGTTTGAATTTGGGTTGGTTTGGTTTCTTTTTTCGTGAGGGCGATTTCTGGGAGTAGACTTTTGCCCACTACGGCTCTGGCGGTTTTGCCCATTTCGATTCTGATTTCTTCGATCACCCTGACCTCGATCAGGTCGATTTTGTTTTTCTTCTCTCGGTTTTTGGTTTTCGGAACCTGGTTGTTGAGATTTCGATGGAGATGACGAATTATTCTGAAGTGGTTTTTCAGAAGATTCAGGTTGGGGATTTAAATTTTTATCTGGCTCTAACATATTGATCCTCCTAATCCTGATATCTCAATCGCACTAAATCTTGTAATTCCTCAGTGGAAAGATCGCTGATCCAATTTTCACCGCTACCAATAATAATCTCGGCTAAACCTTTCTTGGATTCAATCATTTCATCAATGCGTTCTTCCAATGTGCCTACGGTTACAAATTTGTGTACTTGAACATTGCGATTTTGACCGATACGGAAAGCACGGTCTGTAGCTTGATCCTCAACAGCAGGGTTCCACCAGCGATCAAAATGAATAACATGATTTGCACGGGTTAAGTTTAAGCCGATTCCACCAGCTTTAAGAGACAAAATGAAGACCCTCGGTCCATTTTCCTCTTCCATGAATCGATTAATCAATTGATCCCTCATTTTTGTTGGTGTGCCTCCGTGAAGGAAGAGCACTTGTCCATTAATTTTGGACGGGAGGTAAGCATTCAGGATTTTTCCCATTTCTGCAAATTGAGTAAAAATCAGAACTCGATCGTCTACAGACACAATTTCTTCGAGCATTTCTACCAGACGTTTCAATTTTCCAGAACGGTCCTGAATTTCTCTTGACCCGGGCACTTTCCCATTGATTTTCTGCAAATACTGAACAGGATGATTACAAATTTGTTTGAGTCTGGTCAATAAAGCCAAAACTTGTCCTTGCCGTTCGATTCCATCGCTGGCAGCAATCTTTGCCATCACATCTTTAACAACGGATTGGTAGAGGCTGGCTTGTTCTTCTGTAAGATTACAATAGGCTTTCGTTTCAATTTTTTCAGGGAGATCAGAGATCACACTTGGGTCGGTTTTAACCCGACGAAGAATAAATGGTGAAACAAGACCTCGTAATTGACTGGTTGCATCCGGGTCACGGAATTTTTCAACCGGGACCGCAAATTCACGTCGGAAGTGGTCTTTAGCACCTAAATACCCAGGATTGAGGAATTGCATAATTGACCACAACTCCATTAAGCGATTCTCAACAGGAGTTCCGGTTAATGCGAAACGGAAATCAGCCTTTAATAAGCGGGCTGCTTGTGTTTGTTTGGCTAATGGATTCTTAATATTTTGCGCTTCGTCTAAAATGATGCCGTACCAATGAACAGATTGAAAGAATTCGACATCTTGACGCAGTAAGGGATAACTAGTTATGACCAGATCTGTATTTTTGGCTGCCTGGATGAATGCTTTATCTCTTAATCGTTCGGGTCCCTGATGTTTTAGCATTGTGATGGATGGGGCAAATCTTTTCGTTTCTCTTACCCAGTTGGTAACTACGGATGTTGGGCAAACCAATAAAACAGGGCCTGGTAGATTATCTCCATGAACTTCCTTTTCATGTAATAAAAGTGCCAAAGCCTGTATCGTTTTTCCAAGACCCATATCATCCGCCAGACATGCACCAAGTCCCCAGCGACGGAAGAATGTAAGCCAGGAGAAACCATATTTCTGATAAGGGCGAAGCTGGCCTTTGAGCGTGATGGGCTGGGGGAGCATGATCATTTTTTCATGATCTTCCAGGCCATTCAGCCATTCCACTACCCATCCTTCGGCATCCACACCATCAATCGGAAGCCCTTCCGCACCAGTCTCCCCACCCAATACATATTGGGCAGCTTGCAGGAGACCCATCTGGCCATCCTGACCTTGCGTTTCCCAAAAGCGGCGTGCAGCCTGAACCTGTTCAGTGTCCAATTGTACCCAGTGACCATTCATCTGCACGAGGGGTTCGTTTAATGACGCCAGGGCTTCGAATTCCGCTTTGGATAGACGAGTTTCACCAATCGATAATTCCCAACGATAATTCACTAACGAATCGAGGTTCAATTTACCAACGGGTATTTTGCTGCCAATCCTTTGTTGTGAAGGAGTCAATTGAAGACGGACGCCAAGACGTGCGCCTTTTTGATCCCACCATTCGGGAGCGATGATTCCAAATCCTGCTTCTTCCAGTAAGGGTCCGTTCTCACGCAAAAAACGATAGGCTTCATGCGTATCCAATAGCGCTTCAGTTGGATAGCGGGTCTGCAAGCTTTCAAAAATGGGTTCAAAATGACGCAATACATAGCCGAGTCCCATTAGCAATTTTTCCTGGGGTAATTCACATCGATGACCTTCGACCATTAATGTTGCAGTGCGGGTATTCCAAATTTGTTCAGCAGAAATCAAAATTTTGGGATCGTCACGAGATTGTAGCAAATATTTAATTAACCAACTTTTTTGTTGTGGTGAGTCTACCTGGTTAATTGGGGAAACCAATTGAAATGCAACACGGAAATAATTATCACCGGCAGCTTCAAGGTTTCGCATCCAAGCTCGAACACTACTATTAAGCGCTGTAGCCTGGACAGCTGAAATTCGAATACTCGCGTCAGGTGTAAACAGGGCTTTTACCCAGGCTTCGAAAGGTGTTGGGTCTTCAGGAATCAACCGAATTGCTTCTGAACCACTGCCCCAGGCACGCGCGAGAGCATCACACATCGTCAATAAGAAACTATCCAGTAAAGCTCTGGCGGGTGGTAAAGATCCAGGATAGATGCGATCTCCCTGTAAGGACTCGGAACGGCAAATTGGCGGCATAGCGCTAACCAACTTTGCCATCCGTGGTCCATCATTATTTCCATCCAACACAGGTTGCCAACGAGCGTGAAACACATCCCTGGTTGCGGTGATTGGTACCATTATCGGTAATATTTTTTGTTCTGAAAGAATTTCTAAAACCAGACTACAGACATTCTGCCAATAAATTGCATCCTGCCCAAGTACAAAATCGTTAAATTCGCTTTCTTCCGGCAAATTGATCAGCACACTAAATGCGGTATTGGCTGGTAGAACTAAACCGTCAATTCTCCAGGGAGCCAAAAAGGCTTCTGTTTCGATATCCAGTTCCCAAACATGGTTCAATGTAGGGGATGGGATTGGACCAGTTCTGGTGGATGGCATGTGCAATGTCACCATGTTGGATTGTGCAAACTCCAAAGGTGTGCCAATGCCAATACGATCCCGGATCAACTCAGGCATCAAACAATATGGATGTTCCTTGGGTCGAGAATTTTCTGGAATATCTCCATCCATATAAGCCGGAGATGGGCTTTCTGATGTTTCAGCCCAAAATAGAATTCCACCCGAATCGGATGGTTTGCGTGGTGGTTGCCAGTGTGTATGTAATACCCACATATATTATTGAACTACCTGAGTCCCTTTCGTTCCGCTTGTGTCAGCGGAAATAAAAATAAACGAGATAATTTCTTAAAATAAAAGATTAAACACGAGTTCTGATTCCAAATAATCTATCTTAAAAATTACGAATTACTTATACCGCCCTGGAAATATCCATGTATATATTTTGAAGAGGATGTGCAACGAAAAATATGGAAAAATTGACCATTATTTTTCCTGGTATTCTTTCGATTCAAATTAATTCCAACTCACGTGAAATTGTTTGTTCAATAAAAGTAAATCCTTCAGTGTCAATGCGCGTAGTAATTCCATTTTATAAAATGCATGAACCGGGTGATATTTCCCCAATCATTTGTTGTATTCCATAATATGCCATTGATAAAAAATTGTTTATGAGCGGGAGATTCCGGCTCATTCACCAAATATCAAAAACTGTCTGGAAATGTACTACTCAGCAACCTACTGCTAGGTATTATTTTACCATATATTACAATGTGTCAAGTCAAATGCACAAAAAATATTCAATGTGGCAAATCAAATCCGAAATTTAAGTATCAGGTAAATTTTGGTTTCAATGCGAATTTTACACTCTGGTGAATATTCCGAAGACTGCGAATTCATTTCGGTGCGGAATGCTTCCGGCATTACAGAACAAATCGAAACATCCATCGATTAATTTTCTTTCTTTAGCATCTTTATATGCGCCAATACTTTCCCAGGTAGTAATAATTTGCCATAATTTTGGTTCACCCAGACATTGTACGAGTAAGGATGAAATGACACCTTGTGGTGGGTGTTTTAGTAATTGTTCATATTCATTTTCTAATTTACGCCAGTCATGTTCGGAAACTCTTCCTGAAAGTATGGTTACGTGCATCTTACCCTCCTTTCACTGAGTAATACAAATTTGGCGATGTAGAGCATTAATTTTTTTCTTATCTATATCATACACATTTTATAGATGAATATAAAGTCGTAAGAATTCAACAATGACTAATTTTTGATTTGAACCAGAGTGAAATTTAAAAGATGCCAGAGGAGTTGCGCATCCTTTGGCATCCACAAAATGTACTTTCTTTAAATTAGTCTAGTTTTCCTGTTTGAATCGACTGTTTGACTTCAGCAATTGCTTTTGTGATTTGAATATCGCGTGGGCAGGCTTCTGTGCAGTTAAAAGCAGTTCGACAGCGCCATACTCCCATCGATTCGTTTAGAATTCCCAGTCGTTCTGCAGCACCGGTATCCCGGCTATCATATATGAATCTGTGGGCATTAACAATTGCGGCAGGTCCGACATAACTGCCGTTTGACCAGAAAGAAGGACAGGAGGTGGTACAAGCGGCACATAAAATGCATTTCGTCGTGTCATCAAATCGTTCCCGAGCTTCCGGTGATTGTAGTCGTTCTTTTCCATCGGCTGGGAGCGGTTCATTGTTGATGAAAAATGGCTGGACCGAGCGAAAGTGTTCAAAAAAGGGATCCATGTCAACAATGAGGTCACGCAACACCGTTAACCCAAGAATGGGTTCCACTGTAATATCTGAGGTGCCCAAGTCTTTAACCAGAACTTTACAAGCCAGCATGTTACGTCCATTAATGCGCATGGCATCCGATCCGCACACTCCATGTGCACAAGATCTTCTGTAGGCTAAACTTGGATCTGAATCAGCGCGAACCTGTTCCAGAACATCCAATACACGGTCATTTGGATTTACTTCCATAATATATTTATCAAAATGGGGTTTGTTTCCGGTATTTGGCAGGTATCGAAAAATTTTTAGGTTTATTTCCATGCTTCGCTCCTCCATTAATATTTGCGCTCTTTCGGTTCAAAACGGGTTACCACAACCGGCTTGTATTCAAGACGAACCTTATCTTTTTCCAGCCAGGCCATCGTATGTTTCATCCAATTGGAATCATCCCGTTTTGCGTAATCTTCTCTCGCATGAGCGCCGCGACTCTCTTTTCGTGCCAAAGCGGATTCGGCTGTGATTAATGCCAGGTCAAGCATATTTCCAAGTTCCCAAGTACTTAATAATTCCATATTAAATACAGCGTTGGTATCACTTACTCGCACATCCAAAAAACGCTGACGAAGTATTTTGAGTTCCTGAACAGCTTGGGTTAATCCTTCTTCGGTTCGAAAAACACCCACAAGATCGAACATCATTTTTTTCATTTCACTACTGATATGGGAAGCTTTCTCTTTGCCGCTGCCATTCTTGAGATTTTGAATCTGAATATTTGTAAATTGATCAGCATCATTCGGGAGCGGTTGTAATTCATTATGATTGGCATATTCGGCAGCTTTTATACCGGCATGTTTTCCAAATACAACCAGATCTACAAGAGAGTTGGTACCAAGGCGGTTTGCTCCGTGGACTGAAACGCAAGCACATTCTCCAGCAGCATAAAGCCCTGGGACAGTTGTGCCATTCACATCTTTGATGACTTCGCCATACATATTCGTTGGAATACCACCCATGGCATAGTGTGCAGTAGGTTGAACAGGCATTGGATCCACTACCGGGTCTACGCCCAGGTAGGTTCGGCAAAAATCAGTGATGTCTGGAATTTTATCGGTGATTTCCTTAGCAGTCACCAGGTAAGGAGATCCATCCGGGCGGGTTTTGCCGTCTGCAGCTGCAAATTTATTAATGACATCTGGTCTGGAATCCAGGTATACATAATTTTTTCCATCAATCCCATTCCCAGCCTTAATTTCCAGATAAATCGCCCGACTAACAACATCCCGGGAGGCAAGGTCTTTAATGTTAGGGGCATATTTTTCCATAAAACGCTCACCCTTACCATTAATCAAAACACCTCCTTCACCCCGGACTGCTTCTGTAATCAAGATACCCAGCTTTAGAATACCGGTAGGGTGAAATTGAAAAAACTCCATATCTTCAATGGGTAATCCTTTTCGTAGCAGTACAGCCGCACCATCACCTGTATACGCGTAGGCGTTCGAGGTAATGTCCCATATACGTCCATGACCACCTGTTGCAAAAATGACTGCTTTGGATCGAAAGATATGAATTTCACCAGTTGACAACTCGATTGCAACTACACCTGCAGTAACACCATTCTCGATCAACAAATCCATTACATGATACTCATTAAAAAAGACAGTTTCATTTTTTACACATTGTTGAAATAATGTCTGCAAGATCATATGTCCGGTACGGTCGGCGGCATAACAGGAACGACGAACTGGTTTGCCGGTAATATTATTTGTGTGACCACCAAAGGGTCGTTGAGCAATTCTGCCTTCCGTTGTGCGGGAAAATGGAAGACCAAAATGTTCCAGGTCGTAGACTGACTGTATGGCTTGTTCACACATAAACTCAATTGCATCCTGATCACCCAGGTAGTCGCTACCTTTTACGGTATCGTAAGCATGCCATTCCCAGTGATCTTCTTCGTAATTGCCCAATGCTGCTCCGATACCACCCTGAGCAGCACCAGTATGTGAACGTATTGGGTAAAGTTTGCTAATAACAGCGGTCTTGGCACTTTGAGAGGCGTATAAGGCAGCCATTAAACCCGCACCTCCACCCCCAATAATAATGACATCGTAGGTATGTATCTGTGACATTTCTTCTCCTAAGTTTAAGGAATCGGGCGAACCCCACCAATCAGAGCGATCCCGCCAATAGCGGTAATTGCAATCCAGAATACGAATAAGCTCACGTTGACAAATTTTATTTTTGCCGGCTTGTGGACAAAATCATTCAGTACCTGGCGAATTCCATTAACACCATGTGCGAAGGCAAATGCAAGCAGCAATGTATCATAAGTTCGCCATCCTACACTTGCCCACCGTAAAGCAACGTAATCCAGATCGATTTTATGAACACCGACAATGATATCCTGTAATAAAACATGACCCCAAACGAGTGGAATTAATAAAAAACCGCTATAACGCATAAATTTCCAGGCAGTTGATTCGTAATTTGGTTTTGGTTTTTCGACTATACGATTCATCGTTGCACTCATTTATCCCTCCTATCCACCAAAAAGCCCAAAATTATGGTGAAGTATGTTGTATAACATGATCCCACTGGCGGGTATCCACAAAATAAGCGTAATGATTAATGCCCAACGTGTTGAAGATCGTTGTTTAGGTATGCTCCAAAATTTTGGTGCGATCAAATCCACATAAGCAACGCGAAGGCCGTTTACCCCATGAAAAAGCACGCAAAAAACAAGACCAATTTCACCAATTCCAAAAAGAGTAGAGCGATAAAGATTAATTGCGTGTTGGTACAACTGAGGAAAAAAGTAAACCAATGCAGTATCTAAAATATGGATGGT
>PHBS01000159.1 GCA_002841995.1 Chloroflexi bacterium HGW-Chloroflexi-8 | reverse complement strand
CACATCGCAAATCACATCGCAAAATCCATTGTAGCTCCCTGCCCTTTTTTCGCTCCGCTCAACCCGGCATGACTTTAATTTTAAGGGTGAAATTCTTTGACAGAAGTTGTTTGGGATAGCGGAACTGCATATGATTTCTTTATCAGTCTGTTTGTCATACACAATCCGGACCGTTTTGGGTTGCGTGCCTCCTGGGCAGCGGGTGTAAGATCCCGGATTCCTTTCCAACACCGCCAGTTTTTGGAAGAAACGATAGATTTTCTGCCAGCGCCTTTGGGTTGGTTAAATTCTTTAGAAACTGACTCTAAAGATACGAAAACCGTATTGGAAAGTCTATCCATGATTTCTGCGGAAAATCGTTTGATTACATTATTCAAAAATCAGGAGATAACACCGGAAGTAGGAATCACCATGCAAAAGATAAGATCCAGTCAAACTATTGAAAAAGTTGATCTGGAATCTCTGAAGCAAATCTTTGTAAAGCGAATTCTTCCGATTAAACCCAAAGCAATTCAAAAACTGGCACAGGCATTTGCCAGTTCATCTTTGTTTGGTGATCAATTGCTGGCAGCTTATGATTCCTATTATGAGGTTTTCTTTAAAGAAGAGGAAAACAGGATTAAACCTATCATAGAGAAGGGTTTACTGGATAGCCAGGGTCTGGCAGATACACTATCTGTATCCGCCCTGGTGGATGAGCTTTCTAAAGGCGTGACCTATGAATCAATGGAAACATTGGACAGGTTATGGCTTGTTCCATCTTATTGGAGCAGCCCATTAATTTTTTTGATTGAACCCAGAATAAATGAAAAATTAATGGTATTTGGTTGCCGTTCCGAGGACCAAAATCTGGTCCCTGGCGAATACGTACCGGACGGATTGGTTATTGCTCTCAAAGCACTTTCAGATTCGACACGATTAAGAATTGCGAGTTACTTGCAGGAGACTCCGGAGACACCCAGCAGCCTTGGTAAAAAATTACGCCTGCGCCCCCCTACGGTTGTTCACCATTTAAATATTATGCGTTTGGCTGGGCTTGTTCAAGTTAAAATTTCTAAGGATGGAGAACGAAGTTACTCCTTGCGCGACCAGGCGATACCATCCCTTGTTCGCCAAATCGAAAATTTCTTTAACGATAAATTTGCGTCATCCTAAATAATTGAACGCATAAAAGTCTTATTGGAGCTCATTAATGGCTGTTCTCCGCGCACGCTTTTTTTCAATTTTATACGCTTATCGGAACCAGGTTTCCTCATTTCAGTGGAATGCCCGCATGTATTTAATCCATACAATCGTGTTTGGAGCAGCATTAGGTGTTCGGCGATTATTGTTTAACTTTTTTGTGCTGAGTTTAGGTTATGACGAAGCGCTTTTAGGAACATTGATCACGGTCAATAACCTGACCGCATTGGTTGCTGCATTACCAATGGGATATCTTGCCGACCGTTGGGGAAGAAAAAAATCGTTAATTGGTAGCGGGCTTCTGATCAGCTTGTCAATTGTCATCATGGTGATCTTTCCCTCTGCTGGTATGTTCGTGGTCACAAATTTCATCATGGGGCTTGGTATGAGCCTTTCTTCTGTGACCATGGGACCTTTTTTGATGGAAAATAGTGGGGATAAAGAAAGGACCTATCTTTTTAGTTTTAGCTCGGGTCTAAACACGGCTGCTGGATTTATAGGAAACTGGTTAGGTGGTTATTTACCTAGCTGGACAGGAGCGTACTTGCATGTAGACGCACTCAGTTCGCGCGCCTATGGGGCGGCTATGATCGCAATTGCAGCAATTTCTGTTTTGGGCATCATCCCTTTGATCATGTTTAAAGCCAAAAGTCTGAAAGCAAGTGAGCGTGCATCCATAGCTTCGATAGGATATATCAAAGATCATGCCTGGCAATTTTCCAAATTGGTCATTCCTATGCTGATCACTTCAATAGGTGCCGGTTTAATTATGCCTTTTATGAATGTGTTTTTCCGAAATGTCCACTTTCGATCCGACTCACAGATTGGGACCCTTTTCGCCTGGGGTTCGTTAGCGATGGGCATTGGTCTTCTGATAGCTCCGGTGCTTGCGGATAAAATTGGAAAAATTCAATTAGTGGTCATCACTCAGGGAATGTCAATCCCTTTTTTGTTTTTACTTGGTTTTTCACCCTGGTACTGGATGAGCGCGTTGGCTTATTTTTTTCGTCTGGCTTTAATGAATATGAGCAGCCCTGTTTATCAAACCTTTGTGATGGAAGAAGTCGAGCCAAAAGCCCGGGCAACCGTTGCAAGTCTGGTCAGTATGGCAAGTAGTTTTGGCTGGGCATTCAGCCCTATGGTAAGCGGTTGGATTCAGGTGGAGTATGGATTTAAACCTGCTTTTACAATCACTCTTATTATTTATGTAATTTCGATTTATTGTTACTGGCGATTTTTCCTGCGAGGCAAAACAGGTTTCACGAAAGCAAAACGGTTAGCTGAACGAGCAATATGATTGATGAAATCTGTAACTTTTTTATCCATTCAGCATCTATTTTAGTGAAATGTTATTAAAAATTTGACTGGAGATGAATTATTATGGAAATGGTCGTGGATTTTCCCGGTGGTGCCCGTGTGGATGCTCATTTTGGACAATATACAATTAGTACAGATCAGCCCCCTATGGGTGGCGGCGAAGGTGCATATCCAACACCTTTTGCGACGTTTCTAGCTTCCTTGGCGACTTGTGCTGGCATTTATGTGCTTGGTTTTTGCCGTCAACGTGGCCTGGATACTTCTGGCATTCGTTTAGTACAAAGAAATCAATCCAATCCATTAAATGGGATGGTGGAAGATGTTGAAATTGAAATTCAGGTTCCACCTGATTTTCCAGAAAAGTATTACAGCGCTCTGGTTCGATCCGCTGAACAATGTGCGGTGAAAAAGCATTTAGAAAATCCGCCGAAGTTTAAAGTACATACTGAGCCTGTTTCGAAGTAGAGAATTCTATTACTCAAAAAGAATTCGACGTAGTATTATTTTGGTTTCGGGTTAAATTATTCAGGTTTCTGATTTATAAAAAGAACAGAGATTTATATCTGTTCTTTTTTCTGTTATTACACCATGGGTTTAATTCTAGTCAAAAAAGCAACCATATGTTTACTGATTAATGCTGGCTCTTCCAGCATGACCATGTGTCCATTTTGATAGCAGATTATTAATTCGGAATTTGGTAGTGCTGAGGACAGAAATGTCGAAGATGCAAGTGGCACCAAAGAATCATTGGTGCATGCAAAAATTTGTGCAGGTGTTTGAATATCCTTAAGTCGGTCTCGAACATCAAAATTCACACAGGCTCTATAATCTGCGTAAAATAGACTGTCCCGTGTGTCCATAATGCTTTTCTTTACAGCAGTAAACCACCCGTCCTGACCTTTTCGAGGAGCAATACTATCTAATAAAAATTGTCTGCCAATCGTTGATGTTTTAGGAGATCGAAAGGATTCGACGATTTCTTTTTTTATTGAAAAACTTGCTGAGGATGAAACCAGGCTTAAACCGATTACATGTTCCGGATGATTCAATGCAAATTGAAGTGCAATGGAACCACCCATTGAGTGTCCAATGAGAAAAACCCGATACCAACCAGCGGCAGCTAAAAAATCCAGAAGCGCCTGGCTGTAGGAATGCAGATCATGAAAACCCGTCCCGCTGGATTTTCCATGTCCGGGAAGATCAATGGCAATGGTATGAAAATCTGGTAATCGGCGTATTTCCGCTGGCCAACATAAATGATTGCTTCCGGCGCCATGCAATAGGATGACGGGCAAATGGAAAGCATTTTTACTCTTATGTTCAGTAAAATAAATATTTTCTATGGATGGCATGATTTCTTTGTAAAGGGAAATTGACTCTGATTAATTTATGTTTACCAATCCGCGTTGTAATCGGTCTACTGCCGAAATACTGAGTGGGATAAAAACCTGTATCCGCGTTCCCTTCCCGGGCACAGAATTTACATTTAAAAGACCATTTACTAATTCAGTTCTTTCTTTTAAGTTTATCATACCAAAGCTGCTACGGTGTGAATAGTCCTCTTCGATTTTCGAAGCGTTAAATCCAATACCGTTATCAATAATTTCCAAAACTGCAATCTCAGCATCATCAGCATTGGCGATTAACCGAACCAGGATTAATTTTGCGTTGGCATGTTTGCGCGCATTATTTACAGCTTCTTCCACAAGGTAAAAAACAACCGTTTGTTTAGTTATGTCCATTTTATTGATTACCTGTTCATTGGTTTCAACGCGTACACGTTGTTGATAGGTCAAAAAAGTTTTGTCGGCGATTGCATGAAGAGCGGCAGTTAAACCTTCCGATTCTAAAATCAAAGGGCGCATGGTAAAAAGCATATGCCGAATTTCCTGGGTAGTACGACGTGCCAGGTTTTCAATTCGTTTTAATTCGGGTTCAACTTCTGTGGGTGATTTCGTAAGCATCCTCCTGACAACTTCAAGCCGCATGGCAATGGCTGAAACAGATTGGGTCGGACCGTCGTGTAAATCACGGGCTAATTTTTTCCGCGCTTCTTCTTGCATTTCAATGATGTGGTTATTATCCTGTTGTAATTGTTGGTAGAGACTGGCGTTTTGTATCGCAATAACTGCCTGATGGCTAATCATTACAAGCAGTTCCACTCTTTCCGGTGTAAAAAAAAGTGGGTCAGGATTTGCAAAGATCATCAGGCCAAACGAGTCCAATCCGCGAGCGAGCGGCAGACAAATTGCATTTGTACAGGCTTGAAAAGCATAAAGTTCACCTAATTCCGGATCCGTCCGAATGGAGGATGTTGTTTGCTCAATACCGGTTGCCAGAACGTCTTTCAGGATGCCATTATTCCCTGGAAATGAGCGTTTTAGATCAGATGGGGAAAAACGACGTGCATTCGCAATAATCAGTTTACTGTCCGAAAATAAGAGGACTGCGCTAGGCATGGTGTCGGATGGGTCGTTTTGTCCGGTAAGTGCAATTTGACTGAGATCCAGGATGGAATCCAGAACCTGACTGTAATTAAGAGTCGAGCTTAGTGTTTCGGTTAATTGATAAAAAGCTTGAAGACGATTTCGTTCCTGGATTTGAGCATTTTTCTCCATATCCAGCCGCTTTTTTACCTGTGACTTGTAATTTTGTCGCAAACTATTCATTAATCGGGTACTGCCAGAAGCCAGGATTATTCCCAGAAAAAGATTAAAAATGACCAACGATAAGATAGGAACCCAATTAGTTAAGATATCTGAATTATTATAGTAAATCCAACCGATTTCCGAGATAATGAGGATCAGGGCTGTCAAGATACTGCCACGCCATTCGTAATAAACGGCAGCAGTAATTAATGAAAGCACAGAAATCCAATTTAATGGTCCCGTGGTACCACCTGTGAGCGTAAACAGAAAAAAGCATACGATGCTGTCTACTGCAATATTGACAACCCGATGTCCTTGTAACCGGCGGTTCAGTATTGCGAGAATAGTCATGGCTACATTCCAGAAGATAAGCAGCATTAAAATGGCAATCAAATACCATTGAACGTTTTTTACCATTGCCAGTGCGATGGTAGAACCCAACAAACTTAACCATCGAAATGTTATGGCAAACCAATCGGCCAGGAATGGAAAATCAGCTTTTCTCACAATTCTTATCATACCTGAAACGCAAAAAAATCAAGGTTTGTTAAAGAAACTATTTGCTTATTTGCAAGATATGTTAAGAAATTGCAAGTTTATTGTGAAGGAGAGGACAAAGATTAATGCAACTTTTTGATAAGAATTGTCTCTGTTTAGTCCGGATCTTGCAATAATTCATGCCATTATAATAATATATATCATTATTTCTTATAAATAATCGGAATTACGGAGATGGCTTGAACCTTCGAAAGAAAACGATTCTCATTGTTACGGTGACTTTTGTGTTATTAACATTAGTCCTTTCAATTAGCCTGCAAAGCGTGTTAACTGATTATTTCAGAAATGAAGAAAAACAAATCAATACCGTTAATCTACAACGGGTTTTAGCCAGTTTTAATAATAATTTTACGATTCTGAATTATCTGGCAAATGATTGGTCTCACAGAGACGAAACCTATCAATTTGTACAGGATGGCAATATAGAATTTATTCGCCGAAACCTTGTTGTGGAAATATTTCGTGAATTAGACGTGAATTTCATCATCATTCAAGATTTGGCGGGAAACACAGTTTACGCCGGCTCGTATGATCGGGAAACGGATGCGTTTGGAAGTATCTCTCCCGAGTTGTATAAATTTCTCAAACCGGGAGAATCGATTTTAAATTTTGACTCTTCACTCGAAAACAATCAAGGCCTTGTCATGTTGAAAGGAAGTCCTCTCTTGTTGGTAGCAAGTCCAATTCTGAAATCGGATTTGGATTCTCCTTCAGCAGGCGTCTTTATTTTGGGAAAATATTTTGGCGACTCTGAGATTAATATTATGTCTCACCAGGTTCAATTTCCAATTCAAGTAGATTTTTATAGCAGCAATGAAGTGACTGAAGATTTTAAGTTAGCTCGGTATTATTTTGAAACAAATGAAGGCGATTTCTATTCTCAGGTTCTTTCTTCTAGTAATTTGGGTGGATATTTATTGCTGCGCGATGTTGATCAAAAACCTGCATTTATTATTCGAATTGAACAATTTCGTAACATTGCAAAAAATGCTGACATCATCATACGTTATGTATTTCTAGCGATGATTACATCGATTCTGGCGTTTGGTGTTTTGTTCTTCTTCGTGATTGAGGAAACGGTTCTTTCACGATTGCTACGATTAAATACGGAAGTGCAAAGAATCACCAGCAACCCGCAAAAATCACAGAATGTGACCGTGGATAGGAAGGATGAGATTTCCTCATTAAGTTCAAATATAAACTTGATGCTTGAATCTCTGGGAACAGCAGAAAAACAGCGAATTCAAGCTGAGCAGCAACTACAGTTGGTTGTCGAGTCAGTGGATGACACAATTTTTACGATCAGCAAAGATCTTAATGAAATTCATGCTTTTGGTGGTCAACCTGAATTACTTGGCTTTGATATATCTCCTACTACAAATGGCTATTTTTTCTCTCAAGCCCAAACAAAAAACTGGAAGACCTCGCATATTCAACCAATGATGCGTGCATTGGGTGGCGAGCATCTGATTTACGACTGGGAAACCAATCAAAATGGTTCCGAATATTATTTTCAAATTTCGATGTCTCCATTAGTTGATCCACGAGGTGAAATTACAGGCATTGTTGGAATTGCTAGAAATATTACGAAATTAAAAAAGATGGACATTGAACTCCTTCAAAAGTTCGAGGAATTGTCTGCCTTGTATTCGGTAGCACAACTGTACCTGACACAATTGTCTCTCGGTGATCTTCAGACCGAAATTTGCAAAATTACTGTCAGGTTTTTTCATGCTAAATTTGCCTGGATAGGCAAGGTTTCTTTAGTTGAACATCAGATTGAGCCAATAGCGAGTACCAATATTTCAATAAGTCAAATTGAACCAACAATATTAACCAAAGATTTGTGGACAGAGCTTTTTCTATCAAAACAACCCAGGTTTTTGACGCTTGAGAGTCCGGTTAATGAGCCTGCCATAAGCTCGCCATATCTAGTTACAATTCCGTTAATATGGAAAAGCAAAACCAATCTAATTTTGTGTTATCAAACGGATCAGGATCCCAACACTTTATTCCCGGGAATTCAATTTCTCGAATCTTTCCGAAATTTGGCAGATTTAGTGTTGGCAAATACGATCTTGTTTGAAGAAGTAAATGAGAATAGATCCCAATTACAGGATCTTTCACGAAAGTTGGTTCAAGTCCATGAAGAGGAACGCAGGGCATTGGCGCGCGAATTACATGACGAAATTGGGCAGTATTTAACGGCATTGAAGTTGCAAATTGGTCTGGGAAAAAAATCAAATGGAGAAAACCAGGTTTTTATTACACGCTCGCAAAAATTGGTCGATGAGTTGATTCAAAAAGTAAGACAGATGTCGCTCGACCTTCGCCCGAGTATACTGGACGATTTAGGGCTTTTACCTGCTTTTGAGTGGTTCTTCGACCGTTATGAGACTCAAACAGGGATAAAGGTATTTTTTCAACAGAATGGGTTAAACAGAAACAGGTTTGCGCCAGACATCGAAATTACTACTTTTCGCGTGATCCAGGAAGCATTAACCAATGTTGCCCGGCATGCACAAACCGCAACTGTGAAAGTAAATATTCAGGTAACGGACACAGAAATATGTGTTGAAGTAGAAGATGAAGGCGTTGGATTTGACTTAAAGTCAGGGTGGAAGTCTAAGAGCAGTGGAATCATGGGCATGATGGAGCGTGTGAAACTGGTAAATGGCAATTTTGAAATTCACTCAGGTTTTAGTGAAGGCACAAAAATCAGCCTAAGAATTCCAATTGAAGTGGAGGAAATGAAATGACGATAAGAATAATTATCGCTGATGATCATAATATCGTCCGCGAAGGTTTTCGTCTGGTTTTGGAAGCTCAAAAGGATTTTCAGGTAGTTGGAGAAGCCCGTGATGGATTAGAAGCGATTCGATTGGTAGAGAAAATAGAACCGGATGTTTTGGTTGTGGATTTAATGATGCCAGGAGTCAACGGATTGGAAGTTGCTCGCCAATTAAAAGGACACACACATATTGTCGTTTTATCGATGCACAATAATGAGGCTTATGTATTGGAAGCACTACGCAATGGTGTGCTCGGATATGTTTTAAAGGATGCATCAACGAAAGAATTGGTCAAAGCGGTGAGATATGCAGCCAGAGGTCAGCGCTATTTAAGTGAACCATTTACCGAGAAGGCAATCGATGTATATTTGCAACTGGCTGATTCAGGCATCGTCAGTCCATACGAGGGGTTGACCAATCGTGAGCATGAGGTCTTACATTTTGTTGCCCAAGGATATAACAATACGAAGATAGGAGAGACCCTCAATATAAGCCCACGGACAGTTGAAGTTCACCGATCGAATTTAATGCATAAATTGGGTTTTCGTAATCA
>PHBS01000004.1 GCA_002841995.1 Chloroflexi bacterium HGW-Chloroflexi-8 | reverse complement strand
GAAAATTAGAGGTACTGAGGATTTCTTTGAAAGAATAAATCTTCTAAAGACATTGGAAGAATTTTTCCCGAACAAAGAACGTTATATTAATGAACTCCAGCGGTTAATTCCAGTTGATCCTTCTGTTCTCATTGAATATGTAAATGATGGCCCAAACTACACAAGACCAAAATCTCCAGATATTACATATGATTTTTTGGAAAACTTGGATGAAGCAACAATTGTTTTGGGTCAACTTAATTTTGTAAAACGGACATCTTTTATAATTAAAAGAGAAGCACGTGGGGTTCTCTTTCAACATCCAGATTCTCAGTTGGTTTATTTTATTAATGTTCCACAAAACAGCTATCTTGATTTTTCAATCGCTCTTGATTCTGCTGTTTGGGAGCCAGGCAAAGGTGATGGCGTTGAATTCATTGTTTCGATAACAAAAAATGCTCAGCAATTTAGGATTTTTGATCAATATATTGACCCAAAAAACATAAATGCTGATAAAAATTGGTTTGATTTCAAACTTGATTTAAGTACTTATAGCGGTGAACATGTCAAATTAGTTTTTGAAACTAAATCTGGCCCTAACCACAACAATCGTTTTGATTGGGCAGGATGGGGTGAGCCACTCCTTAAAATTGAAGTGAAAAATGATTTACGAGAAGTCGATGATGGTTAATATCCTAAGCGTCCAACCTGTATTAATGACAAGGATTCTGACTTATTGCCTGTAAATAGGGTCAAAAATCCCTGCCTTTAGGCAGGCAGTTTTACCACCAGACGATATAATAAAGGTATAAGATATAGTAAAACAATACACTCGGTGTACAACCTAAAATATAGCATCATAAGGATAACCAAGTACCGAAGGCTATTATTGCACGGGGTAAACGGATTAAGAATCCGAGACTTGATCCAACAGACGTTTTCGAGTTTGGACTTTACATAGAAATAGGACATGTGGCGAAAGATAATTGGCTTCCGTTAGTATCAATACCGCCAAACATGGAGGTAAGTGAACTGGTGCATAGGTTGAAGGGACTAAGTAGTCGGCTGAATTTTGCAATAGTTTGGGAAGTTGAAGAATGTGTATTGAGGGGCAGCAACTATGGACGCGATGGTATTTTGCGTCAAGCAAAGGGAATTTGACGGATGTGATTATCACAGAGTATATCGAAAAACAAGGACAAAAAGTCTTCTATGCTGGGATCAAAACTTCAGTGAAGAAGTATGGCTTTAGTCGAATTTCATTCGACCTTCAAGTCCATCTCCTAATGGCGATATTAGTCTAGTTTGTATATAAAATATGTGGATGCTGTCTTGATACGAACTAATTTTTAAATTTGTAGTGTATTAATCATGACGAGTGGTAATCAACAGAACAATTAATCTTAATAACCAAAATCTTGCTCTATACTTTATTAGTCGTAAAATTACCCCCAAAGGGAGAGGTTGATCAGAGCTTGTATTCGTTTTTCATTGATTTTATTTTTTCGGAGAAAGAATTGAAATTGCCATTATTGGTTTAATTGCTATAGGCAATTGTACTCGTGATAACGAATTTTATTCTATATCCAGGAATGCAAGACTAATAAATATAGGGTCGAACATTATCATAATAAATGATCATTAAAAATTACGTGTTGATTGGCATTGATTGGTACACGTTTAATGGTATTATAGGGAATAAAAATAGGGTTGAATGTAATTATTAGTGCATGGTCGGTAGTAATTAAATCGATGGAAGAAAATGATTTTAATGCTGTTAAACCTTTAGAGAGTATTAGAGAAGGATGATTTTTCCCTGAAGCACAAATGAGAATATTACAAAATGGGACTCTATTAATAATTTCGGCTAATTTTCCTCCAGCTCGAGGTGGATCGAGTGTAGTAATGGGTAATTTATTAAGAAATTTTGATCCACAAAGTTACCATGTTGTAACAAAAAAAATAACAAATTCAAAGGTAATCAAAATTTAAATTTGTATTCAATTTACTCAGATCTAAAGCTCCCAGTTAAGATTAATCAATTTTTTCAAAAAGTACAAATACCACTTGCAAACAATCGGTTAAAAAAAATAATAAACCACGTCAAACCATCGCAAATACTTTCGATTTATCCTGAATTTTTCCATTTAAAGTCTAGTTTTGATGTCAGCAATCAATTAGGAATTCCCAACTCAATATACTTTCATGATGCTCTTTATGAAGGATTATTTAATTCATATTTAGAAAATTCTGCTTTGGAATTACAACAACAAATATTTCGAAAAACAAAGAATATTTTTGTTATTAGTGATGGACTGCGAGATCTCTTTAATGAAAAATATAAAACCTCTTCTATAATATTAAGACATATTTATAATGGTGCACAAAACACTAGTTTTGAGGAAATAAATAATCGTCAAGCATTTTATTGTGGTAGTATTTACGGTATAAATTTTAATTCTTTGAGAAGAGCCTCACAGGCATTAGCTAATGAAGGTTACGATTTTAATATTTCGACAATAACTAATTATTATTACTTACTAAGAAAAAATATTGTTAAAAGCAAAAAGCAAATAAAATTCATCCCAGAAGTCTCAGAATTTTTATCACATTTAAACAAGCAACAAATTTTAATTGTGGCATTAGATTGGCCAGATGAATCCACCATCCATAAAGATGAGTTGTCAACTATTTTTCCTACAAAAATGATGGAATATTTATCGTCAGGTAGACCTATCTTAGCTCATTGTCCAGAGAATTATTTCTTGGCTAAGTTTATAATCAATAACAGTTGTGGTTTAGTTTCATCTGATCCTTCAATTGAAAATCTCTCCCACGTGTTACGGAAACTAAACAATTCTTCCTTATGTAAAGAATTAGGTCAAAATGCTATTAATTCTTCCTCTATTTTTAGAGGAGAAAATACTTCACTTCTTCTATATAAAACTCTGAATTCTTCACTCTAGCATTTTTATACGAAAAATTTTTTAATATATCTTGTATTAATAATTGTGGCGGAAAGGTATCTTTTTTACTTTTAAATATATTGTTTACTCTAGTTATCAATTGGAGGCTAAATGATAATTGGATTTTTTATTTAGGTGCAATTTATTCAAAAATTATTCTCTGTTAAACACAACATTTTGTTTTAGCTACTCATTTAATAAACACATATGTGGATATAAATATCTTTTTATGATAATCTTTTATAATGTTGGTAAACTGCATTAATTCATTAATTTAGGCAAAATAAAATTGTTAAATTCTAAAAACCAAAGTCAATTTGGCATAAATGTATCCACGAACGTTATTGCATATGGAATAAACCTACTTATTGGATTATGGCTTACACCTTATCTGATTATTCATCTTGGCGTTGAATCTTATGGGCTTTACCCCCTTGCATATTCTGTAACGATTTACATGAGTTTGATAACAATGGCATTAAATGGAGCAGTTGGCAGATATTTAACAATTGACCTTCAAAAAAATTCTATTGACAGTGCAAATAAAACGTTTAATACTGCTTTATTTGGAATATTAATTATTTCATTAATTTCAATACCTTTCTTAATAGGGTTTGTTTTTTTTGTTCCAAAAATTTTTGATATTCCATCAGGCCAGGAAATCGCTACTCAGATTTTGTTTTTCTTTGTTATGTCTTCATTTTTTGTAACAACGATAGGAAGTAGTTTCTCGATTTCGACATGGGCAAAAAGCAGATTTGACTTGCGGAATGCGGTTATTATTCCAACAAACATCATTAGGGTTCTAGTCGTTGTTATTTTATTTAGATTAATCGTTCCTAGTATCTGGATTGTTGGTTTAGGAATTTTTATTTCATCGTTGTTTGGATTATTTGGAGATATATATATTTGGAAACGATTGACGCCAGAACTAAAAATTTCCCCCAGAAAATTTGATCTATCAAGAATTCGCGAACTCACCAATATGGGTG
The DNA here is from genome assembly GCA_002841995.1 of Chloroflexi bacterium HGW-Chloroflexi-8. Lineage (GTDB taxonomy): Bacteria > Chloroflexota > Anaerolineae > Anaerolineales > Anaerolineaceae > UBA6170. The sequence goes on along the minus strand of PHBS01000004.1, from coordinate 51,553 downwards.
GATGGATGGTTATTAGCCAAATCGGGACTTTGTTAATTCTATATATTGATCTTGTCGTTGCTAATATTATGTTAGGGCCAAAAGTTGCTGGTGAATATGGTACATTAATACAATTTTCTGCATTACTTCGGGGAGTTGCAGGAACCGTTGCAGGTGTTTTAACACCGATAGTGTTAGCCAAATATGCGGTGAATGATTTGAAAAGCATCACTAGTTTATCTTTACTGGCTGTCAGATTAATGGGAATTGCGATCGGTTTTCTTGTTGGTTTGATTTGTGGATTTGGAAAGCCATTTCTTGAATTGTGGTTAGGAGCGGATTTTGGACGTCTTGGATTGTTATTGGCAATCATTGTCTTCCACTTACCAATTAATCTTGCAGTTTTACCACTAATTGGAATTCAGATAACATTAAATAAAGTAAAGATCCCAGGATTGGTAACATTAGTAATGGGAGTTGTAAATATACTTTTAGCAATATTTTTTATAAAATTTCTTAATATGGGAGCTTATGGGATTGCTGCAGCAGGCGCGATTGTTCTGACTCTGATTTATTCTTTGTTTACATCAATATATACTGCTTATATTCAAAACTATTCTTGGAAAATATACTTAAAAGCACTTTTTCCTGGGATCTTGGTACCAACTTTAGTAGGATCAATATCCTGGTTCATCACAACGCAGTATGCTATACGGAATTGGCTTGAAATGATAAGTATAGGCTCAATTACCGGTATTGTATGCGTGATTATTATCTATTTGTTTATCTTAAATTTGGAGGATAAGAAATTTCTCCTTACCATTATTCCCCGCAGATTTAAGCGATAATTGTTTCTATTCGGTTATTAAGAATGTTCTCACAAATGCCCCAAGTTATAATTAAGGCACAACTTAATCATTTTGAAAATTTGATCTACTTCACTTCATCTGAATGATAAAGTAAAAAAATTTGACCGGGCAATTATTTCTCAGGTGTTGCTTGAAAATTTGTGGTTTTTGATGGATTGATTATTAAGGTGAAGGCCTACTATGGAATTGAGAGAGCTAAGAATTGTCCATGTAAATGATGTCGCGTCCGTTGGTGCCAATCTGGTCTCTGGTCTTTGCGATATCGGTGTAAACGCAAAACTTTACCGGTTATTGAATTATAAAAATGAGAAATTTCCAAAAATTCTGCAGTACGTAATTTCGACCATTCTTCGAGTTATTGAAATATTTCGGTTTAAACAATACATAAAGAATGAAAAGATTAATTTAATTCATATTCATTACGGAACGCATGCTTACTTACCACTTTTTTTTGGATTTCCGTTTTTCCTGCATATTCATGGCACCGATGTTCGGATTCATATTCATTGGCCGATTTTAGGAAAGATCATTCGAAGTGGTATTGAAAAGGCGGAATCTGTTTTTTATACCACTCCTGATTTAAAGCCATTGGTCGAAAAGATTCGTCCGGATGCCATTTTCTTTCCCAATCCAATTGATACTGAACAATTTATTCCGCGAACCGATTTTGAATTCCAGGACACTCCCGTTTTGTTTAACATTAATAAAATAGATCGTTTCAAAGGTATTGGAGAGGTTTTAAAATCAATTGAGTTGGTTTGGAATGAGTACCCAAAAATCAAGGTAAAAATGTTCAATTATGGAAATGCAATGGAAGAAGTAAAGGAATTTCTTAATAAATACGAAGGTGATTCAAGATTGGTCTTATTGTCGAGAACTCCACATAAAAAAATGATTTCAACAATTCAGGATTCAACTTTTATTTTGGGACAGATTGGAACTGGAATTTTGACTGTTTCAGAACTGGAAGGAATGGCATGTGGAAAACCAGTGATCTGTAATTTTAAATATGCTAATATGTATCTGGAATTTCCTCCAGTCCTAATTGCCAATACTCCAGAAGAAGCTCGAGATCAAATGCTTTTTTTGCTCAATAATCCTGTAGAAGGACAAAAAATTGGTGAAAAGGCTAGAAAGTGGATAATGGAATATTTCGATACGCGTATTGTTGCTAAAAAATTACTGGATGTTTACAGCCGACACTTAATGCAAAAAACTTGAGACCAAGTATTAATCTTGGATTACTCGTTGGTCTGCTTCCAGGATAGAAATGTTTGTGTTAAGCGTAAGATTGGATACCAGATTGGTTAAATTTTTTTCTTGTGCATTTTGTGTCGACAGGTTTTCATTGATGAAACATTATCAAAAATAATTGCTAATTGAAGGAAACAGATTATATGGAGGGAAAATTCCCTAGCAAAGAAACAGGATATAAAGGGATAATCGTAATCCTGTTAATTGTTATATCGGTCATATCTTCATTTTCTTCGTTGCTTGCTCCGTACGCTTATGCGGTCTTTTCTGTCGTAATTATCAGCACTCTGGTGCCCTTCTTTCTTGTTTGGAAGAGTGGGCACTCAGTTTACAAAATCTTCAATCAGATCCCAACGACATTAACATTGGTTGCGCTTGTAGCTACAGCTATTACCCAGGTCATCACTGCAAACAAACTACCATCCGGATTGGCTTCATTACACTCGTTGCCTGCTTTGATGTTGATATATCTAGTGATCGGTTGTGGCTTTTCTTTCGCACTTACATGGTTCTCGCTCACCAATGAAAAATGGGCATCGGGTGGTGCAGCTTTAGCTGCTGCAGGTTTTTACAGCTCAGTCATTTTTTTTCGGGTTTCTGCGGTTCCAGAAGTAGGGTCGATTAATGTTGTTTTGACTGGTTTTTTAATAATTTATTTATTAAGTCAAAAGAAAGATGCATTGCGTGTAGCTCTTAATGAAGTTAATTATTGGAAGTGGGTTGTTTTTTTTGTTGCTGAACTGGTATTGACTACGTTGGTTTCGCCTGTGCCTGGACAAAGCATCTCTTATGTGCTCGCCATGATATTAATGATCTGTTTGGCAGCCTGCACAGCACATTTTGTGCAAACCTGGTCTGAATGGAAAGCGATATCCTGGATCATTCTGGCTTTTGGAGCTGGATTACCAATTCTTTTGGCGTTGATTAAAATATTTAATATTTCTTTGGCTTTTGGTTATGGAATGGCATTATCGTATCGTTTGCATCCGACCGAAATGGGGGGGGCGAATTTAATAGCACGTTCGTTACTTATTACTGCTCCATTTGGGATGGCTCTCTTATTTATTGAACAATCCAATGGGCGATTGAGACAACTTCAAAAATGGGGATTGATTCTACTTGAAATTTTGATTCTTTTTATTATTTTTGTTTCACGTTCATTTGAAGGTTTTTTTGCGTTCCTTGTTGCTGTTTTTGTTTTTGCCAATCTTTTGTTTTGGAAGCAAATCAAAACTACGTGGATACGAATTACTTCAACGCCTATTACTCGCATAACACTGATTGCGTCCATTATTATTATCGTTGCGGGAATGTTGTTTATAAGTATTCGCGTTGCAACAACAATTAATGTTTACTCTTTTAATGGGAGATTCGCTCACTGGACTGGGGCTATCAATGCCATTCGAAATTATCCTTTGTTAGGCGGTGGGCCAGACAATGAGTACCTTTATACAAAATTTTCGGAAAATGCAAAGTTGGTAAGCGAATCACAAGATATTTTGGATGACCCGCTTTATGTGATCCGATTCCATACTGGCCTGCTTAAACTTCATGGGCATAATATCTTTTTGGAGATCACAGCATTCACTGGTCTGGTTGGGTTGATTGGTCTGTTGGGTATGTTGTTCACAATAGTTATGATTGGTATGAAAACCTGGAAGCAGGGGAATCCTCAACAGCGAGTTTTAGCAGCAGCCTGTTTGGCAGGAATTGCGGGAGAGTTAGCCTGGGGCATGCTGGATGTCACCCGTGAGACACCTCCATTTTTTAGTTTTCCAATTTGGGCAATAATCGGGCTCTTATTAGGGATTTCATGTTTTTCAAACAGCGAACAACCTGTGATTTTCAAAACCCTGCATTTTTTTGAAAAAAAGATTTTTTTACGGGTTATATCGTTATTAGTGATATTTGTGTGTATCTTGTCAGCGCTCGCCAGCAATCAATATAGTTCTGGATTTTTGGCTTTTCAGGAACACCGCTGGCAGGATGCAGCTAAGAATTTTCAAATAGCTTCCGTAGTGAATCCACTTTCGGCTCATTATCGATGGATGCTGTCTAAAGTTGATCTTGAAATTGGGCAAACTAAACAAGCCACAGAAAACATTGAAAAGGCAATATCCCTTAAGCGTGGATATTCACCTTATTTGACCCAGGCGGGATGGCTGGCGTGGTTACAGGGTGATTTGGAATCTACCAACGCATATTTTGAAGAGGCAATTGCTAACGACCCACTGGAAGGGTGGACGCCAGGACTTCATGCGAATCTGGGGTTGTTACGAGCAAACCAAGGAAGATGGTCCGAAGCATATGAATTATTTGCAAAATCATTCGAATATCACCCGGATTTAGCCGGAGAATTGTATTGGTTAAAAATACAGCTAGCCGATGGAACATTCGCTGTCGTCCTAGATCCGGTTTATTACCGTGAATCCTTGGCTACCGATTTGAATATTCGCTTGATGTCTCATTTGGAAAAATCGAATATTACTGCGAGGCAGTTCAATCAATCAATTAATGGTGGAGATTATTTAAATATTGATAGTGTGTTTGATGTTCTTAATACTCACTATCTGGCTGGAAAAAACGAAAACGATCCTGAGGCTCATTTGATTTTGGCAGCCGGGGCAGAAGCGGCACGTTTGAGCGGATTATATGACCGTGCAGAAGATGCATATTTAAATTATCAAACCGTTCGCCCAAATAGTGCTTATGGCTATCGTGGTATGGCGCTTATTTATTCTGAACAGAATCGTTTTGATGAAGCACAACTCTGGCTGGAAAAAGCGGTAGATGTCAGTCCAAAAAACATCGATTCGAAAAGATTATTATCCCTTGTGCAACTAAACCTCCAAGAACCTGATAAAGCGGCGGAGACACTTTCTTTGACGACAGCGATTGCTTCATCAGATTCGTTCCACTTGATGTCGTTTAATGTTGATATTTTAGATGCATGGCAACAGGTATACTCTGCTTTGGGTGAATCTGAAAAAGCCAGACAGGCATTAGAATGGATATCAAAAATCAGGGCAACCCCGGAGGATTTTTTGGCTTTGGCGAATGATGATTCAATAGATGGGACTTCTATAGAAAAAACCGGTAATTGTTGGAAAGCTTATGATGCGCTGGTCAAAAATTGGGTCCGTCCATATGATTCGCGTTTGTGGTTTGTTGCTACTTGTATTGCAAAATCTGGTGAGAATGAAAAACAAATAGAAATTCATATTGATTCGGTTGGTTCGGATTTTATTCATAAAATTATGCTTGGGCATATTGCCCGATTGCGTAACCAACCAGAGAAAGCGGTAGAAAATTATTTTTTGGCAACTGAGTCGCGAAAGAACGAAAGTGCACCACATTATTTTCTTGGTGAAACTTACCTTTTATTAAATATGACTGAAGATGCTGAAAAAGAATTCTTTTTAGCAGCAAATTTAGATCCATATGAATCGTTACCTTTACTCGCTTTAGGAAGATTGTATGAATCGAAAGAAAATTATTCTGATGCCTTGGCAGCTTATCAGGAGGCTGTGGCACGAACACCTGGTTGGGGCGAAGCTCAACTTGCGATGGGTAATTATTATTTAAAATCAGGAAATTTCTCTGAGGCGGTTCCTTATTTTGCATTGGCTCAAAAAGTGGAAGGCAACATTTTTCGAGATACCGTTTATGATTTTGTTTCTAATTTAGCAAAGGCAAATTTGTCAGATACCGTATATAAGGGCTTTATAAAGGCAACTTATTTTCAAATTAACGGAGATCGAAAAACTACTATTTTTATGCATCCGGATTCATTTTCTGAATATGAGATTAATTTACCCGTCCTTAAAACAGGGGAAAAGCTGTATTTAAATTTTTGGACAGGATTATCACCAGAGGTCTGGAATCAGGCCGGTGATGGCGTAAATTTCGTTATTATTCTTGAAGATGGAATTAACAGCCAAGAAATCTTTTCAACATATATGGACCCAAAGCAAAATATTGAAGATCGTGATTGGCGATTGGAAAAAATTAATTTAAGTGCATATCAAGGGAAAGGCATTAAATTGAAGTTTACGACCACATCTGGCCCTAACAACGACGACCGTTTTGATTGGGCTGGTTGGGGAGATCCCGCTATAATTATTGATGATCATTCAAGTAGCGTACCTTGATCTAGTTGTGTTCATACTGGAACAATTGATCAAAAGCAGGTATTCTTAATTCGGATGCCTGCTTTTTTTAGAGATCCTTTATCTTTTTCAATAAATAATTTTGATGATAGGTTTGAATTATGAATGAAAAAAAGAAATGGTTAACAAAACTTGGTGTTGCTTTTCTAATATCATTTTTTGGGGTTCGATGGGTGATTGGTCCGGATTCAAGCCTGGCTGTGGCTGCGGGGTTACTAACTGCCATGGTTGTCATGTTGTGGTTGGAATTGGTAAGCCGTACTCTGGGGAATAATAATCAAAATTTTGAATTCCGAAAGATATTGAAATTTATCGCCCAACTTTTGGGTTTGGCAATTTATTTGGCTGGACTGATATATGTGCTGCACCCGAATTTGTTTCCGCAAAAAATGAGTTATGATTTTGTTGCGAATCGGGCGGTTACCATGCGTTTGGTGGATGAGACCTTAGTGAAAGTTGAAAACTGGGAGATTGACGGTATTCAAAAGCAAGTGTTGTTTGTTCACCCTTCAACCAGTGGAACAACAACGCTTGTATATCCAATCAAGATTCCATCAGACTCGGTTTTGGTGAGTGACCTGGCATTGGCACCCGAATCATGGTCTTCGGAAGGAGACGGCGTTACTTTTTTGATTTATCTGGAAAATGATTCGGGAATACATTTGTTATACAGCCGTTATGTGGACCCAAAGCATCACCAACAGGATCAAACCTGGATACCAGTTATGGTTGATTTATCCGGTTTTTCAGGGCAATTAGTGCGAGTAATTTTTTCTGTTAACAGTGGTCCAGCGGGAGATACACGATTTGATTGGTCCGGTTGGGCAAATCCACGCATTGAGCAGCCTGCTTGGACCAGGTAATGTGAGCAAAAGGATGCGAAATATAATACGGATTTTTTTCGTTATGATCGTTCTGTTGGTAGTTTTGTTAACCGTGGCTGATGCGGGGCATCGATTTAAAAAAACCGGTCAATCACAAATTACTCAGGTGAATATTGATCAAATCTCGCTGATCTTGGGTGAAGAAGGGACTGTGTGGCTTGAACCTACCTCTTCGTTTAATGATGAATTTATTGAGCTGAAGATTTTAGGTCCGGCTGCAGAGCAAACCCAATATAAAGGGAAAGAAGGTTTTTTTGGGTTAGCCGGTGTGCAAACCCTGTGGTTAGCGAAGGAGGATCGGGAAACGGAAATGGCACTTGTGGCTGCAACTGGTGCAAGGTATATTGGTATGGATTTTGAATGGGGAAAAATTGAAAAAGAGCAGGGCAAATATGATTGGAGTGGTCCGGATGATGCAGTCCGTTTGGCAAAACAATATGGTTTAACGATTGTACCGATGCTGCTCTTTACACCCCAATGGGCATCGCCGACTTCCTTTGCACCGCTGGATTACAAGAGCATTCCGCCAGTGGATGAAAAACAATACCGGGATTTTGTTTTTCAAGTCGTAAATCGATATAAACCTTTCGGTCAATCAACCTATGTCAAAGACGGATATGGAATCAGTGACTGGGTGATTTGGAATGAACCGAATGTACAGCCACAAGGTAAAGATCCTTTACCTGGAAATTTTTGGATTGGGGAACTTGAAGCATATATTCAGCTGATGCGGGCTGGTTTTGAAGGGGCTCATGCTGCAGATCCGTCTTGCAATGTTCTAAATGGAGGCTTAGCAGATGTGTATTGGCGGCAGGGTGAAGCGGATCTGGTTACTGCAGTTGAGCGTTTGTATGACCCAAATGGGGATGGAGACGCAGGGGATGGGGCAAGACCGTATTTTGATACGTTGAATATCCATATATACCCGCCGGTAAATTTAACACCAGAAGAAATTAATGACTGGTTGCAATACCGGATCGATGCGATTTCCCGGGTAATGGACCGTTTTGGCGATGATGGAAAGAAAATTTGGGTTACTGAAACCGGTTTTGGCTCGGTACCATCATCAAATAATCTGAATGAGACGCCACAACCTGATAATTTGATGTGGTTGGATGAAAAGGGTCAATCAGATAGCATGTTAATTATGTTTGAGAAGTATGTGCAATTTCCTAAAGTCGAAACAGTGCTTTGGTGGAGCCTACGTGATTACTATATAAACCAAACCGGTGAGAATCAGGCTATGGAAGCGCATTATGGGCTTGTTAATGCAGATTTTTCTCCTAAATCTTCATATTTGGCTTATGCTCGTATGGTTGGGGGAATGGATATCTTATTTTCGAGTGAAATTAATATTGGGAGTTTTGGGAGGCAAATGGTTGTAATTCCAAAAAATGTGATTTCTCGTGCTGGAAATTATCTTGTTGTCGTCACACCGATATTGAGGGGTGAAAATCAACCCCACTTTCAAACTGTGAAGCGTACTTCAGTATTTTTTAAAAACATTCAGTCCAAGTAATTTTTGATAGCTAAAGTTTCTGAATAGCTCATTCCGGGTGTTACAATTACATTTTTGAGGTAATAATGTGTTTAATCGAAACCGTTTTATTAACCCTTTTATAAAGATTTAATCCTTCAAAAATTAATTAAACTTATGTACTACAACAAAATCGTAAACTTCTTTCGGACATATCAAAATTATCTGGTTGTTTTTATTAGTCTGATTTTCAGCACTTTGACAGGCTATTTACGACAGACATCGATCGCCTATGTGTTAGGGGCAGGAAAAACAACTGATATCTTCCTGGTTTCTTATGCCATACCAGAGTTTGTATTTATTGCTTTACCGATAATATTAACGCCGGTGATTATTCCTTTTTTTATTCGTCTACGGCAGAAATTTGGTGAAGAAACAGCCTGGTCTTTTGCGAAGAAGATATTTATTTTTTTTGTCATCATTATTTTGGTATTGGTTTTTATAAATTTTGTTGCTTCTTCTGTGTTTATCAGATGGCTTTCCCCCGGTTTTGAAAAATTTGAGCACATTCAGGCAGGTCAATTATTTAATTTGATGCTTCCAGGAATTTTCTTTATGGGATTAGCTTCTTTAATGGGTGCTTTTCTTCAAATTTTTCGAAAGTTTGCTCGCCCGATATTAATGACCGCTGTATATAATGTAGTTTTTATTATTTGTTTGTTCATGTTTCCTGATAAGGATGCGTTAGTTCGAGCTGGATGGGGGGTTACTTTAGGGGCGTTGGCAGCCTTTTTATTGCAATTACCATTATTTTTAAAGCTCTTACCATCTGGAATTTTTAATCACTGGCAAGAATCTACTTTCAATGGCAACTTTTCTAAAGTCTATAAATTAACGATCTGGATAGCCGCCGGGTATTTAACTCACCATACAATTCTTTTTATTGATCGGGCGATGGCAACCTCAACCGGGGAAGGCAATGCTTCAATATTAAGTTTTGCATATCATCTTGCGCTTACAATTGGGCAACTGAGTGGTTTAGCCGTCTCAATGGTGATTTTTCCTGATATTTCCGAAAAGTTAAGCGAGTCACTGTTTGAAAAAGCGAATCAATACCTGGTTAAGGCGCTCAAATTGGTTTTTATGTTTTCACTACCGGTTAGTTTTGGGTTAATCTTATTTCGCTTACCGGTCACAAAATTGTTGTTTGAACATGGTGCTTTTGGTAGTAATACAACTAATTTGGTTGGAAATACGCTAATTTATTATACGATATCAGTATTTGTTGATTCTCTCTGCCAACCGCTTTGGCGAACTGTATATGCCTGGCAAAAAGGGTCAGTTGTATTTTATGTTAATCTGGTTCAAACCTTCATCCGATTAGCAGCTAACTTTATTTTAGTAAAAAATATCGGGTATAATGGCATAGCTTTATCTGCTGTTCTCGGTTTGTTAGTGCAATTCGTCTTATTAGTAATAATCGCCAGGAGACAATTTGCATTCAAAATTAATCTGGTTGATGTTAAAGAGTTTGGCACGGTAATATTTGCTTCAGTATTCGCGATGGTAGTTATCCTTTGGGGAGAAATGATTTGGAATAGGGAGCAAAATATATTTTTTCTAATATTGTATGGATCAATTTTCGTAATCAGTTACTTATTTGTTTTGTTGGTCATCAATAAATTATTAAAACACAAAATTTTAAAAGGAATGTCTCAATGAAATCGTTAATCCGTAAACTTCAAAACAGAGATCAAACCTCAAGAATTTTGGAGAATACCCTTATTTTCGGTCTGTTTGTTTTTATGGCATTGATACCATTTCATCTGGTTATAAAAAAGATGGTCCCGGACCCGATAGGAACATACTGGAAAGAGATTCTTCTTGCTTTATTAGTTTTACTTTCCATTTTATACATGATATTTTCCGGAAGAATGGTGCTGCCCAAAAAGCGATTAGGTTTGGCGATTGGTGTTTATCTCGGGTTTATTTTATTTCGATTCCTGATCGATGGTTCAGGCGTGGTTGGTTGGTGGGGACTGTATATCTCAATCATGTATCTACCAATATTTTATGTAGTATTTATAATTTTGGAAAATAATCCATCAACATTAAAAAAATATCTATTTGTGGTCGTTGCAGCAGGAACAATTATTTCTCTGGGCGGAATAATTGAATTTATTTTTAATATTGCACTTTGGCCTTCAACCGAGTTGACAATTCGACAGGGGTTCCCGGATATGTATATTTATGGAACTCATATTCGTAGGGTGTATTTTGTTCTGGATTCTCCAACAACTTTGGCGAATACATTGGCTTTAATATTGCCTTTTTCCATAGCTTTTTTGTTTACCAGTAAGAAAATGTTCCATAGATTATTTTATGGATTGGCTTCTATATTAATGTTTACTTGTATCATCTTTACTTTTAGTCGCGGTATTTGGGTAGCCTTAGCGATTGCGTTTGTCCCCGTCGCAATATTATTTTTGCGAGAAAAAGGCAGGATGTGGACTTTTTCGTTTGTTGGTGCTTTAATTTTATTAGGGATTGTAATAATCATTGTTTTGGGGAATCGTGCTTCTACGCAGTTGCAAACAGAGAAATTAACTTTTGAATTAAACGCATCTGAGTATAAAAAAATTGTGTTACAAAGCGCCCAGCCGTTGATTGATTTTGATCCAAATAAGAGCAATTTTGAGATCCAAAATTGGAATTTGCCGGATCCGATTATGAAACAAAATGATTCAAGATCCATTTTATACATGCATCCAATTTCGGAAGAAGTGCAAGATGAGATAACCTTTCCGTTAGAAATTAATCAGTCGAGTGTACTAAAATTTTCAATTGCGATGGCTAAAGAGGTGTGGTCAACGGAAAATGGTGATGGGGTTACTTTTAAGATATATTTGCAGGGTGTTAATGATTCATCAAAAGATAAGTTTGTTTTTGTGCGTTATATTAACCCCAAATCAAACCCAAGTGATCGTAGATGGCGAAATTATTTAGTTGATCTTTCTGAATGGAAGAACGAGAAGGTGCTTTTGCATTTGATTACTCAATCCGGACCAAATGCCAACAACAATTTTGATTGGGCTGGATGGGGAGAGTTGGAACTTGGTCAGATAGAAAATTTACAGAATGTCAATAATATCAACCAAGGTGCGAATCCGATTATTACCCACATTCGTTCGATTTTTAATTGGGGGACTGATGAGACCAATCGCGACCGCCTTGCAGCCTGGAATCTGGGATTAGATGCCTGGAAAAAATCTCCAATATGGGGAATGGGTTTGGGGACTACAGGAACAGCTGCACTCAGAACATTTCCTGAATCTGCTTTTGTAACCGAGAGTCAATTGCTAAAATCAATAGTAGAGTTGGGAATTCCGGGATTACTAATTTATTTGTATTTATGGCTCGAAATCGTTCGATCGTTGGTTGGTATATACCAGGATAATGATAATAATTTCGACAAAAAATTTATTTTAGCACTTGTTTCAAGTTTTGCCGTGGTTTTTATTGATGGACTTGTCTATCAAAATCTGGAGGTAAAGCAAGTCAACGCTTATTTTTGGCTGTTAGTTGGAATTTTGGTTTATTTGAATAATCGGCCTAAAAAAACACAAACGACACAAACCAATTAAGCGTGGATACTAAATGATCGTAAAAAAGCTTGTTTCCATAATTATAGTAAATTGGAATCATAGATTATTTCTACCAAGCTGCCTTGAAGCACTTAAAAATCAAACTTATTCACCGATCGAGATTTTTGTAATCGATAATGCTTCTAGCGATGGATCAGTAGATTGGATCCAGGAAAAACATCCAGATATTAAGATTAAGGTATTCGAAGAAAATATGGGTTTTTCGAAAGCGTTTAATTATGGAATGACTTTGGCAAAAGGCGAATTCGTTTTGTCACTTAATCCGGATGTGGTAACTGCACCAGATTTTATCGATCAAATGGTGAAGTGGATAGATATGGATGAGAGGGTTTGGTGTGCAGCGCCAAAATTGATGCGTGCAAACAATCCATCTCTTATCGATTCAACCGGATTGTTTCTGAATTATTTGCGAAAGCCATATGATCGCGGGCAAAACGAAAAGGATGAGGGGCAATATGATGCTAAAACAGAAGTATTTGGTGCTTGTGGTGCGGCAGCTTTATATCGTAAAGAGATGGTCGAAGAAATCTCGATTAATGGAGAATTTCTAGATGAGGATTTTTTTGCTTATTATGAAGATGTAGACATATCCTGGCGGGCTAAAATTTTAGGTTGGCGCTGTATTTTTGTACCTTCTGCAATTGCTACCCATGTGCGTGGTTGGGGAGATACTTTGCATAAACAGTCGAATGATGATTTGCGGAATGTTGGAACCAGGTTAGCCTTAAAAAATCGATATCTTTTGATCATTAAAAACGACCGATTTAAAGATATCTGGCTGTATTTGCCATTAATATTATTGGTTGATTCATTACGAAACTTTTATTTGCTCTTTTTTTATCCGCGAGTGTTGTTGGGATTGTATGATGTCTTTCGATTAGTGCCAAAAGTTATTCAAAAAAGACAAATAATAAATCAAAAAAGAATTCAGAATGCAAACATTCAAATGTGGTTCTTTCAATAAAAGGGGTTATAGTGGGTGAACCTAAGATAAATATATTGTATGTATATTATGAACCATTCCCATCCGGACAATCGACTCATGTTGCCTCAATTATTATGCATTTAGACCGTTCAAAATTTACTCCATTCTTAGTTTTACCCAAAAATTTTGAGCAATATATAGAAAAGTATAATTTTCACGGACTTAAAATTATTCCATTACCGATGAAGAAAATATTTTGGCCACTAGCTTCAATGAAAAAGTTTGTAACGACGATCAAGAAATATGATATCAAAATTGTTCATGTTCATAGCCAGGAAGCAAGTTTTGTGGCCAGGATATTAGCAAAATTGGCAGGTGTCAAAAAAATTGTATATACACCTCAGACAATTGATGTTAGAAATAAAAAAATATTCGGATTATATAAACTATTTGAGTTCTTATTATCTAAAATTACAACTAAAATGATATCTGTTAATGAAAGGGATCGTGAAAGATTAATTCAGTGGGGGATTCCTGCAAACAAAATTAAAACGATTTATAATGGTATAGACTTAACCCATAATATGGGTCATGAAAGAACCCAAAATTTTAAAAAAGAATCATCTGTTATTTTGCAGATAGGACGATTAAGTCCTCAAAAGGATCCAGTAAAATTTATTGAAGGTGCCAAAATAATTTTAGAAGCTTATCCAAGAGCAAAATTCTTAATGGTTGGAAATGGTTCACTTCAAAACGAAGTTGAAGAGAAAATATCCGAGCTGGAATTGCGAGATAAGGTTAGCGTTATCGGATACCAAGAGAATGTGACTGAGTTATTAAAATCTGCAGATATTATTACTTTGACATCTGCTTGGGAGGGTACTCCCTATTCGATTATTGAAGCAATGGCGTGGGGCAAACCCGTTGTCGTTACGGATGTGAATGGATGTGCAGAAATTGTTGAAAATGAAAAAACAGGATTTATATCACAATATGCCGATGTTGCAGATTGGTCACAAAAAGTGATATTTCTTTTGAAAAATCCGGATTTGGCTGCGGAGTACGGAAAAGCAGGCAGGTTAAAAGCAGAAATGAATTTTTCCATAAATAAAATGATGTCAAGTATCGAACAGGTTTATCTCGATATGTTTATCTGATTTATTGGTAATAGAAAGGTGATGTTATGAACGTATTAATGTTAAATCCACCATATTATCCGAAATATTCTCGCTCTCAAAGAAGCCCAGCTGTAATTAAAAGTGGCGTTATGTATTATCCCATCTGGCTCGCTTATGCAACAGGGGTGTTAGAAAAGAATGGGTTTAATGTTAAATTGATCGATGCGCCAGCAGCCGGATATGACCTCACTTATGTGGAAGATTTATGTGAAAAATTTTTACCCGAGTTAATTGTTATTGATACAAGTACACCTAGTATCGTAAATGATGTGATGGTTGCAAACGCTTTAAAACACAAAATGTTCAATAAGACCTTTATTTTATTAGTTGGTCCACATGTTACTGCTTTACCAGAAGAAAGTCTATTAATGGATGAATCAATCGATGCAGTTGCCAGAGGTGAATACGATTACACGGTAAGAGATTTAGCATTAGCGCTTAAGGAAGGTTCTAGTTTAAGAGATGTCAGCGGATTAACCTACAGACAAAATGGTGATGTTATTTCCAATCAGGATAGAGAATTAATTCGGGATGTGGATGAACTACCTTTTGTAAGCGAAGTATATAAACGACACCTAAATGTAGAAAATTATTTTTATTCAATAACCCAATATCCAGAAGTAGCGATTATTACAGGTCGAGGCTGCCCTTATCAATGTACGTATTGCGTATGGCCTCAAACGATCACTGGCCATGGTTATCGTAAACGAAGTGTCGAGAATGTTGCAGATGAATTTGATTTTATCAGCAGAGAGCTACCTCAAGTTAAAGAAGTATTTATTGAAGATGATACCCTTACAGTTGATCAAAGGAGATCTTTAAAACTATCTGAAGAACTGATTAGACGTGGAAATAAATTGCCTTTCACAGCCAATTCCAGAGCTGATATTAGTTATGAAACATTACATAGTCTTAAAAAAGCGGGGTTGCGTCTTGTTTGTGTTGGGTTTGAAAGTGGAGATCAAGAAATACTGGATAACATTAAGAAGAAGATTACACTTGACCAATTTTATCAATTTCGAGAAGACGCCCGAAAAGCAGGCGTAATGGTTCACGGTTGTTTTATGGCAGGAAATCCAGGTGAAACTAAAGAAACTCTAAATAAAACATTAAATCTCGCGAAAAAACTTAACCCGGATACTGCACAATTTTTTCCTATAATGATTTACCCTGGCACAGAAGCTTATGAATGGGCATATTCAAATAATTATATGGAGACCAAGGATTTTAAAAATTGGCTCACTGAGGATGGGTTACATAGAACAATAGTTAAACATCCAAATCTTTCGACCAAAGAAATTGTCAATTGGTGCGATGATGCTAGGAAGTCATTTTACCTTCGCCCAAATTACATTTTAAAGAAAGCGTGGCAGGTTATTACAAAGCCACAAGAAAGAAGGCGCGTTTTACTCGCATTTCGATCTTTTCTGAAGTATTTATTTCGCCCATCCTTAAAACAAACAATAAATGTAAAGGATAACTAAGGTTTCTTAATGGAAAAAGAGTTGTTAGCCTCTGTAATCATACCTTCATATAACAATGAAAAAATAATTTCCAGATGTTTAGAGGCAGTTGAAAATCAAAGCCTCGACAGAAGATATTATGAGATCATTGTTGTAAATGATGGCTCTTTTGATAACACAGAGGAGCAAGTTAAGAAATTTAATAATGTTCAAATCATTAGTATTGAACATAGTGGTCCTTCGGTTGCACGAAATAGCGGCGCTAAACAGGCAAATGGGAAAATCTTAATCTTTACTGATTCAGATTGTATTCCAACTCATAATTGGTTAGAAGCGATGACAGACCCATTTATCCAATCTGATATTATCGGGGTGAAGGGAATTTATTGCACAAAGCAAACCAATCGTATTTCGAATTTTGTACAACTTGAGTATGAATATAAATACGAACGCATGAAAAAACAAACTTATATTGATTTTATTGATACTTACTCTGCTGCATATAAAAGGGATGTTTTTTTAGCAAATGGGGGTTTTGATGCTACGTTTATCCGAGCTTCGGTTGAGGATCAGGAGTTGTCTTTCCGCTTATCGCGAAAGGGTTATCATATGGTTTTTGAACCAAAAGCTGTAGTTCAGCATTTGCATGATGAAACTATAAAGGAATATTGGCAAAGAAAATTTGGTATCGGTTTTTGGAAAGCAGTTATGTTGCGCTGGCTTCCAGAGAAGATGGTTTCCGATTCACATACATCACCCTCCCAACGATGGCAAATCTTATTTTTGGCAATAATATTTTGTGCATTCATAATTGTCCCATTTTATCCCTCTTTCATTTGGGCTGTTTTAATCTCTATTGGATTGTTTTTTGCAGTTGATATTTCATTTTTGAAATATATTTTAAATAATAACACCAGAATAGGATTAATTTATCCCATCATGATTAGTGTTCGGGCGATGGCTTTAGGCATTGGTTTATTGAAGGGTTTTATACTACCTCCCAGATTTCAAGTAAAAAAAGAAAGAAAACGAATAATCAGCTATTTTGCCAAACGATTAATGGATGTTTTGGGAGGATTATTTGGATTAATAGTATCGGCTCCAATTTTACTTTTTGCGATAATAGCAATTCGAATTGATTCATCCGGTCCTATTTTCTTTTCTCAAAAACGGGCTGGGGTTAATGGAAAGCCTTTTCGGATTTTTAAATTAAGAACAATGGTTATCGACGCCGAAGAAAAATTAGACCAGGTATTGCCGTTAAATCATCTGAGTGGACCTGTTTATAAAATTAGAAACGATCCACGTGTTACGAAAGTGGGAAAAATTCTTCGCAAATGGAGCATTGATGAAATTCCCCAATTTTGGAATGTCCTCAAAGGGGAGATGAGTTTAGTAGGACCACGTCCAGAAGAATTATGGGTAGTAGAAAAATATACAGATGAACAACGAAAACGTTTGGCGGTAAAACCAGGTCTAACCGGTCCGATGCAAATTAATGGACGCGGAGAGTTAGACTTTGACGAAAGATTATCCCTGGAATTAGAATATCTGAATAAAATTTCTTTAAAAAAAGATTTATTGATCATCCTCAGGTCATTATGGGTTATATTTTCGGGTAAAGGCGCTTTTTGAAGTTTATCCTTCTATCAAACATTTGATTTTAGATTTGACAATCATGGTTATTTATAAATCATTCGATCGCTGAATTAATACGAATCATGATCATATATTAGTGATTAATTGTTTGATCGATTAAACCTGATAAAATTGGTAGATAATACTGATCAAAAGAATTCTGTTCATGTTTTGTTGGTGTGGAGTAAATTTATGCAAAAGATTAAATTAATAATATCAATTTTGGTAGCTTTCTTACTATTTGGCTTTATCGGAAGTAACTCCGTTATTGCAGATTTACAGGATCCTGGTGAAAGAGACCAGATTGGCACGAATCAAACCAATCCATTCGGAATTCCGGATCTAACTGTCCTGGATCAGAATATATTCCTACCTCTGATATTTAATAATTTTTGTAAATCCCCTTATGATTCTCCATTTTCTGTGCAGATTGCCGGGTTAAGTGATTTGACTACCACGGCCTTAATGACCAAATTAACCCGAGCTGAGATAGATCAATTAAAGGAAGAACAAATCAAAGAGCTTGATGAAATTTTTTCAACTTTGGTAACGTATTTAGCAGATAGTGGTGCTGGTTGGGCGAGAGTTTATATCGATTGGGCACAAATTGAACAGAATAAAGGAATTCACAATTGGGCGTGGTATGACGAAAAACTTTCTCTCGTGTCATCGACGGGTGTAAAGATGATTGCCACGATCGCAAATCCTCCTGCCTGGGCAGCAGTAAATCCGAATGGTACAGGAGAGATTGGTACTAATGATGCTTGTTCCAATGTTATTAGTGATAATAGTGATTATTACAACTTTATATCAGAACTCGTTGGACGGTATAAAACAGCACCTTATAATATTCATGTTTGGGAAATATTAAATGAACCGGATGCGATGCCCGGCTATCGCTGCGGCGGTGGTTTAGTTACATATGGACGCAATGGAACGGGATATGGGGAACTCGCAAATGGAGCTGCACAGTTAATTAAATCTCTGGATCCATCCGCAAAAATTATTATGGGCGGACTAGCTTATGATTGGTTTTATGGCGTAGGCGAAGCGCCTGACGGGAAATTTTATCGGTATTTCATTGATGATTTTGCAGCAGAGGGAAATGGCGTAAATTCTATTGATGCCTGGAATTTTCACTTTTTTAAGGATTTTGCTCCGGAATGGGAGCGCTGGACGATAGGAAACTTGCCTACTTGTGGACCTGTGAGTGATGGAATTGGGCTTACATATTCTACATATGGGACGGGTGTGATTGCCAAAGGATCGCACTTAATTAACCGTATGAAAACGTGTTATGGTATCGATAAACCATTATGGATCAGTGAAGTTGGTCATCATGGAACTACTGAAGAAACTATTCCAGTCGACCAGAATCCGGAGAATTATGATTTGAATAATCAGGCACGTTACGTTTTCAAAGTATATGCTCAGGCATTATCTTTGGGAACAGAAAATGTTACCTGGTATGCATTAAAAATCGTGAGGAGTGTCACAACGAATGATTATCAGGGATTACTGGATGATAATAATAATCCCAAACCTGCATATTATGCTTATCAAACCTTAACCAATGAGCTGGATGGGTATGGGTTCGTTAGAACAATTAATATAGGATCGGGTAATGAAGCCTATGAATTCACTAATCCTTGTGAAGGAACGAAAATTATCGCCTGGTACAATACAGTGGATGAGAATGCAAATTCCAACATGACGATTTCTGGAAAAACTAATATTCAATTGGTCTATCGCCCTGGTCCCGAAGGTGGTGTGGTAAACCAATCGATTACAGATGGCGGTTCTGGGGATTTGGATGGATTAATTAACAACAGTATTTCGATAAGATTAACGTTGGAGCCGGTGATCATAAATTTAAATCCATAAAATTATCTGCGTTTAGAGCTGATGAAGATGAGTTCATTTATTGTGCTCCAATATAACTTTTAACCCTAATGTGTAAAAGATTGGAAATACAAAATTCTGATCACGTCTTTTATACATTGCAAAAAGTCTAAACTATTTATTCTAAACTATTTATATGGAAGAACAGAACCGAATAGAGGCTAATTACAGAATTAACCATCTACAAATTCCCATAATTCGAATTACTGCTGGGTTGGCCACCAAATAGAAATGAACCCTTTCTATAAAAGAAATCGAAGAAGTTCTAGCCTCAAGCCGTCTCTAGTTTAACCCCCATTTCTAGGTTATCCATTAACCGGATGGCAATATTGTCGTCGTTCAAAACGGATTTGATCATTGGGGTGTTTGTCTATTACAATGGCTCATTTCAATAGTTGTCTGGGTGCATTTACATAATCCACGGAGCATACCTTGCCTGCTAAATGGAAATCATTTTTTCGTGGGTCTTCCACCCATCTTTCGAACTTGAATTCATTACAATTTCAGGTAATACAATGTTCTGAAGAAAAGAACTTACTTGTAGAAACCCGGGATTTCACTGGAGACTGCATGAATAGGATCGCTTTAAACATAAAACAACCTGTCGATGAGTCGGCTCTGATAACCACAGCAACAGCAGATCCACAGCTTCCGCCCCGCTTTATGACTACTTCTTCTCGCTCGTTTACAAATATGTTCTTTATCGGGTCAACAATGCCAAAATTGCAGACGACCTGGTATCACATATTTTTAAGAGAATGCTAACTGATCTTGCCAATTACAAGCCTAGCTTGTATAAATTGTCTCGTTATACACACGATCTCAAGAAATAGACTCAAAGCCTTGTGATCAGTTGATAAGATCCTTGTTCCGTTAATTTATTCAAAAAGCACTTCATCTAGAAGGATAAAAGAAGTTGGCAAAGGCTGCTATTTTGTTTTAATGGGAATTACCCTTCCATGTAATCATCGACCCTAAGATACCTCACCACATTTCTAAATTCGGCTGCTTTCACTTTTCCCGTGGCAAGGTAAATATGTAATTCGCAAGATACGCAATGACGGTGAGCAAGCGGGTATGATCGATTACAGGTATAAATTTTGACCGGTTATACGAACCATTTGTTTGAAATCCTAAGCACTTTCCAGAGATCGAGGGTATTTTTATTTAATAACTTCCAACCCAAGGGCTTTATCGAAAATGGCATTTCCTTGACATATATAAATATTTATATATAATTATTCTATATAAGAAGTTTTAAGGTAAGAAGAATAAAAAAAACAATCGATCTTCTCCAAAAACCCTGTGGTTGATATTTATGGAAAGTAATTAGGTGAAACAGCGATGACCCTTCAATACGCTTTGCTCGGTTTTCTCAATTATGGTCCGATGACCGGGTATGACTTAAAAAAACTACTGGATACATCGACCCAGATGTTCTGGCATGCAGAACTAAGCCAGATATACCCTCAGCTAAAGAAGATGGAAAAAGACGGCCTGTTGACTGTGATATGTGAGCCTCAAGCTGGAAAGCCGGATAAGAAAATTTACAATATTACCAACCAGGGGCGAGCCGTTTTATTGCAATGGCTCTCTGAACCGCTGGATGAAGTGCTCCCCGATAAAGATCCGGTGTTGCTGCATCTATTTTTTGCCGGCGCGTTAAACAAACAGGTGATCCTTTCCCAACTACGATTGCAGCTCGAGCTTCGGCGCGCTTATTTGAGTCGTGTGGAAGTGGAAGTCGCGGGATTTATTCAGGATACGATTCGTGTAACCGGGCAAAAGCGAGAAGGGATATTCTGGGAATTGATCCGCCGCTTCGGCGCCGAGCAGACCCGCACCAGTATCGCCTGGTTGGAAGAAGCGATCCAGTTGGTTGAAAGCGAACTATCGTGAAACATCACTTTGTAATTAATTAAACGAAAGATAGATAATCCATGCTGTCAACTTCGAAATCACAATATCTGGCACTCCCTTTCATCGTGGTTGGGACATTAAGCTTGCTCTATTTTGGCCCTTTCGTGGCAGATGCGGTGTCCAAACTGATTGCTGGACCCATTGTTGGTAATGACTTTATCGATCAAAAGCTCAAATATCAATTCGTAACCCTGGCAATTGCAATATTCATTCTTTTCGTCACGGTTCTTTTTTCAAAAAAGAATACGAAGATTTTCTACAAAGTCGGAACGCTTAACGCACCGGCAGGTCATGTTAGATGGTTGGGCATTAAAAATACCGATACATGGAAAATAGTTGGGGTTAATTTTGCGATCATTGTGTCGATAGTAACTGGCATCTTCATCTACTTGAACGTGGCTAGGGGACAAACTCTCCAAAGTGAGAATATACGTTATTTGCCTTTTATTCTTCTCTTCTCGATGATGAATGCGTTTACCGAAGAAGCCATTACCAGGCTCAGTCTGGTCACTGCCATGCATGGTCAGGCTCCAGCATGGATCATCCCTATAGCTTCTGCGCTGCTTTTTGCCATCCCACACTATTTTGGCGTTCCGGGTGGTATTATTGGCTCGCTGATGGCCGGATTCCTGGGGTGGCTGCTGGCAAAGTCGATTCAAGAGACAAATGGGCTCTTCTGGGCTTGGTTCATCCATTTCTTACAGGATGTGATCATTTTTACCGGGTTATTCCTGGTGGCTTTGTAATCCCGAATGAAGGGATTTAACAATAAAAGAATAGGGCGTTAATTACACGTTAAATCCACCATACTATACTAATAAAAAAGGTCAAAGGAGGTTAATGGTGAAAAGGACAGCTGAATTTGTTGGGCAAGAGTTGAAATGGGTCCAGCCTAACGGATCAAGGATGGAATACGAATTGCGCGCAGGTGATGAAGTAATCGCAACCCTGCGGTTTCGAAGTTCATTTGGATCCTTTGCCACCGCAACATGTGCTGAGGGTACTTGGACATTTAAACGAGTGGGATTCTTCCAAACAAAAGCTACGATTCGTGCGAATGAATCAGAGACAGACCTCGCCTTTTTCGAAAACAATACCTGGAAGGGTGGGGGAACACTTCAATTTCCTGATGGAAGAAAGTATCCAGCCAACACCAACTTTTGGTCGACCCATTATGAGTTTACGATGGAGTCGGGGGAGCCTTTGATTAGTTACAGTAAAATTGGCGGATTTCTACACATGTCCTCGGCGACAGTGATTCATCCCATCGCAAAAAATATCCCTGAAATGCCTTGGATGGTATCGTTGGGGTGGTATTTGACCGTGATGATGTGCATGGATAGCTCCGCGTCGGCTGCTATTATTGCAACTACCATGAGCTAACGGCAGTTTTGGATGAAACTCCGGTTGGGTAAAACGGTTCTCAGTTTTAGCAGCGCAAGAACCTCCATTATTTAACCCTAATGGTTCTTCAGGCCCCTATTAATGATATGGGTATGAGATTATTGGTGTTTCTGGGTTTGCATACTGATTCAATTTACCATAAAGCGTTTCATTCAAAGTAAAGTCAAATGGAATTTACAAAATTAAGGTCTAGTACTTTAGATTCAATGGTGCATTCGCCATAAGTAATAAAGTCAAATCACCTGACCATTGCACATCTGTCTTGGCGAGCGGTGTCGAGGAATATAGGTGAATTAACCACAATAACTGCCAATGCAGATGGCAGCTTCAACAATAAAAAGTTTCTTAACGAACCCTTGTACTACAGCTACAATACTCAAATCAGTTAGCTCTATCATCCACTTGTGGGACTGCTGCGTGCCGGGCATCTCGATGAATCCACTTGTGGAAGCATTGACCAGAGTCGTTTGGCTTGCCCCCTTTTGGGGGTGTTGCTGTTTTGCAATACCCGCCGCACACCCACTCCGCTTTGCTCAGGGGCACAAGTGTGGCACGGATTCAGGATCTTTGTTCATACCCTACCGGGCACTATGTAACCCGGAGGTTACATAGTGCCCGATAGGGTAGTGGTTCGAATACCCAAGTGGGTACACTGTCCACTCCCCTCTATTATTTACCAAGCACCCTATTTGGGGCGTTTTTGGTTTAAACATGCGTTGATTTTTTGATTAATAAGTAAATCAAAGGATAACTGAGTATCTAAACACTTACAACCTATTATTTTCGATAGGTTGATATGTGATGTTAATATCAAAATTGATATATGAAGAAACGAAAAACACATTTTTTAATTCAGCACCCTTTATTGTTGAAGAAGCCTTAATTACTGCTTCATGGTTACTTCATTTGTCACGGTTATATTTAGACTAACAACGGACGAAAACCATAGTAAAAAAGTCCGTTAGCCAAGTCAAACAAAGGAGTAAACATGAAAATCAACAAGTTTTTGGCATTAGCCATGATTGCAATGATGGTAATCGGGGTCACGGGATTTGTAAGTACCAAAGTCCATGCCCGGAATGGCACTCAACCTGTCCCTCAAGCACAGGTCACTGAAGCACCTGACAGCGAACAGGTAGCCGGCTCGGATACTGACAATGTTGAGGAACAGGTGGGAGAGCAAGTTGAGGATGGCATTGCTGATGGTAGCGGAGCTGCTGTGACCGAAGGAAGTGATGGTATTGATGAGGTTCCATCAAGTACCCCTGCCATCACATCGGATGCAGCCATTCAGGCAGCCCAAACATACTTAAATACCACCGCTTCTGGAACTGCAACTCTGGATGACGAAAATGGCAAGTTGGTCTATAGCGTGGATCTAAATGGCAGCGATGTAAAAGTGGATGCCATGAGTGGCGTCGTTCTCGGTGTAGATCAGGTCGGTGATGGCCAATTTGAAGGAGGAAATTAACTAAACCTTATCGTTATCAATGGCGTTACTTACTCCTCCGGTTTCTGCTGGGGGAGTATTTTATTTAATGATAGTTTTCATCTTTTCTTCATCCAAACTTCATCTGGTTGTGCTATGCTTGTCTTGAAGGAATAATCAACGCTCTTTCCTGGTGGAGAATCAATGAGAATTTTATTAGTGGAAGACGAACGAAAAATATCAGCCTATGTCAAACGTGGATTGGAAGAACAGGGTTATGCGGTGGATACTGCCTATACCGGACAAGAAGCTCTTGATTGGGCAGCCTCCATTGAATTTGACCTAATCATTCTTGATATTCTTTTACCTGAGTTGGATGGAATCAGTGTTTGTCGGGAGTTACGCAAAAAAGGATCCCGTGTCCCAATCTTGATGTTGACCGCACGCGATTCGATAGACGACCGGGTTGCGGGTTTGGACGCAGGTGCGGATGACTATTTGGTTAAGCCATTCGCCGTGAAGGAACTGCTGGCCAGGCTCCGCGCATTGTCTCGTCGGTCCAATGAATCACCAAAAGAGACAATTCTGCAAATTGCCGATCTGACTCTCGATACGCTCACTCAAAGGGTTAAACGGGGAGGAAAACTCATATCGTTAGCCAGTAAAGAATTCGCGGTGTTGGAATGTTTAATGCGTGAACCCGAACGGGTTCTTAGTCGAACCCAAATTGCAGAACATGTATGGAACTACGATGTATTCAACCAATCGAATGTGGTGGATGTTTACATCCGTAATTTGCGGCGCAAGATCGACGATCCTTTTGAATTAAAGCTCCTCCATACAATTCGTGGTTCAGGCTACAGAATATCCGCTGAAAGCGATTCGGATGAAACGATTTAGAACTTTACGGGTACGTTTTGCGCTTTGGACCACCGTGATGATGCTGATCGTCCTAATCCTTTTTGGGACTTTTGTTTATATCAGTATGTGGCAGGGATTATCTATTTCAATAGATGATTCAATAAAGTTCAGTACATCCCAAGCAATTGCTGCAGTCAATATTGAAAATGGTAAGGTAAATTTTTCAGATAGCTTGCCTGAAAGTTCAACTGCTGATCTTCGTGAAAAAGGATTTACAGTACGAATTCTATCAACGAACGGAGACTTGCTTCAATCCGTAGGACCGTACCGTAACCTGATTATTGATCATACCAGCATCCAAAACGCGTCCAATAAAATTTCCGGTTTTGGCACAATTAATTTAAATGATTCGAAATCAGTTAGGGTTTATACAGCCCCAATTATTGAAAATCAGAACATTGTTGGAATTATTCAAGTGATGCAAAGTCTGGCGACACTTCATGAGACTTTGGATCGCCTTCTATTAGCGTTGTTAATTAGTATCCCTGTGCTTCTGATCGTTTCAGCGTTCAGTGGTTATTTTCTGGCGGCGCGAGCTCTATCCCCAATTGATCAAATCACTCAAACAGCACAAAGAATTTCCACCGAAGATCTATCAGCTCGTCTTAACCTGCAGGGAAATGATGATGAAATTGGACGTCTGGCCACAACTTTTGATAACATGCTCTCACGTCTGGAAGAGGGATTTAATCGTGAACACCAATTTACTTCAGATGCCTCGCACGAGTTGCGCACTCCGCTGGCTGCCATGCAAGCGATCTTGAGTGTTACTCGTGGTAAACCACGATCTCCCGAAGAGTACGAAAGAGCCATGGATGATCTGCTGGAAGAAACAGGCCGCCTGAGAGCATTGACCGAGGATTTACTCTATATCGCCCGTGGTGATTCTCGTCCGATTACCTCTTATGAAAAAGTGGATCTTTCACACTTACTCGTCGATCTGAATGAATCATTACGGCCATTGGCTGAATCCAAGGGGTTAATGCTCAAACAGAATATCCAGCGCGGTCTTTATCTTTTTGGAAACAGTGATGCTTTGATCAGGGCATTTGTCAATTTATTGGATAACGCTATCAAATACACGGAACATGGTGAAATTGTTACAGACGCCAATAAGAACGATAAAAATAGTATCGAAATATCCATTTCTGATACGGGTCGGGGGATAGACCAAGAACACCTGACGCATATTTTTGATCGGTTTTATCGAGTGGATGAATCGCGTACCACCCAAGGTTTTGGGTTAGGGTTATCGATCGTTCAAGAGATCGTGAAAGCACACAAAGGAACGATTGCGGTATCTAGTCAAATTCGAAAGGGTACAACTTTCCATATCAATTTTACTGGAATTGACGAAGAAAAATGAAGATAGAAAAATCCGCAATTTTTAAGATTGGATTTGTGATCATTTTCATATTGGTGGCAGGGATGGTATTTGCCGCGCTGGCGGAAGATCTTGTTAATCGGGAGACCTTATCGACGCTGGATCCCATTTTCGGAACTTGGCTTGCAGCTCGTACTACTCTTCCCGGTGATCATATTTTTGCTTTGGTTACTTTTCTTGGCAATGCATTGATTATCTCAGCAGCTACTGGGTTAATTGGATTCTGGTTGGTCAAGAAAAAGAACTGGAGGAAATTACTCCTCCTGTTTTCTGCTGTGGCGGGAGGTGCGTTATTGAATCTGGCATTGAAGAATATATTTCAACGTACACGTCCTGCGATCCCAGGGGCATACATGGCCGAGACAGGATTTAGTTTTCCATCCGGCCATTCGATGATTTCACTTGTATTCTATGGTGTGGTCGCTTACCTTGTTTTGAGTTATGTAAAAAGTAAAAAATGGAAGGCGTTTATTGTTGCAGGCGCTTTGGCGATTTGTGCTTTGATCGGCTTTAGCCGGTTATATTTGGGAGTTCACTACTTAACGGATGTGCTGGCAGGATGGGCGGCCGGCGGGCTGTGGTTGGCTCTTTGTATTTTGTGGGATTTGTGGCAACAAAATTCTAATTTACGAAATGCCACTTCATGAAGAGTGCTTCATCTTGACTTCATAAACACTTCATCAGCAGGGATTAACATGATTGTAATAATCGAAAAAAGGAGTTTCAATCATGTTCAATCGTTTAAATCGTTTTATCGTTGTTGTTTTATTGGCGTCAATTGTATTGACAGCCTGTGCATCTATTCCCAAAACCACTTCTACAATTGCACCCGTTAACGAAGGCGGTGAAGGCGGCGTCGAAGCCTCGCTTGTGACCTTCTCAGAAGCAGCTCAGGGTTTTGCCATCGGTCACCCAGGTACCTGGTCTCAGGATACGTCATTTACAAGTGGTGTCAAATTCGTTGGTGGTGATGACTGGATGACGCTCGAGTTTGTCACACCTGCAACCGGATCAGATGCAATGACCTATGCTCAAAGCGATATAACAGCTGTCACTACTGTTTTTCCTGGCTTTAAACAGATCGACTTGAAAGCATCCACCGAAGTTAAGAATGCCATTATCCTCGACTTTACTGCTGATGGCACCTCTGTGGTGACCGGAAAAACTTTTACCGCCCACAATGAGCGCTATTATATGCCCCTGGCTGATGGGCGGATTGCCATTCTAACCGTCGTGGGTCCTGATAATCACTATGACCGTGAAGGCGTGCGCGATATCCCGTTGACGTTCAAATTAACTAAATAATCCGGTTTTGAGATCTGTGGTTCAAAACCCACAGATCTTTTTTTAACCCAAAGGATTTGTCTCATGGATACTTTACAGTTGCAAGAACTTTATAAAATTTACAAAGAGGGTGACATTGAAACGGTGGCACTGCGTGGAGCAAGTTTAACAGTGCAACCCGGAGAATTTGTCGCCATTACTGGTCGGTCAGGGGCAGGAAAAAGCACCCTTCTGCACATCATGGGTGGTATATCCATACCCAGCGCCGGTCGGGTTTTGATCAATGGTTCATATATTGCCAAAATGAGTGAAAGCGAACGGACGGTTTTTCGTAGACGACAAATAGGGGTTGTGTTTCAAACAGATAACCTGGTTCCATTTCTCACCGCTCTAGAAAATATCATGCTGCCAATTCAATTAGCCGGTCGGAAAAACTGTGCACACGAAGCCCGTACCTTATTATTTGAAGTTGGTTTACAAAATCGAGCTAACCATAAACCAGGAATGCTCTCTGGTGGTGAACGACAGCGGGTGGCTATTGCAGTTGCTCTGGCAAATCGCCCCAATTTGCTTTTAGCGGATGAATTGACCGGCGAATTGGATACGGCAACCGCAGACCAGGTGATGGAACTTTTGGCGGGATTAAATTCTGAACACAAATTAACTTTAATTGTCGTGACTCACAATAAAGTGGTTGCTGCCAGAGCAAATCGCCAGGTTCATATCACTGATGGACAATTAACCGAGTCTACCGGGACAGTCAGGAGTATTTCGTAATGATAAACACAAATGTTTTAGAGACAATTGGACTGCGTCGGGAATACCGTGTGAGCCGAGATGCCGTGGTTGCCTTAGGCGGGGTAGATATTTCCATCCAGAAAGGTGAGTTTGTCGCGATTGTCGGCCCAAGTGGCTGTGGAAAATCCACCTTACTAAATCTACTAGGCGGGCTTGATCAACCTACAAAAGGCAAAGTGTTACTGGATGGACAAAACCTGGCTGATTTCAGTGAAGAACAATTAGCCTCATTGCGCAGACAGAAGATGGGATTCATCTTCCAACGGCACGATTTATTTCCAGTTTTGACTGCTCGTGAAAATATTGAATTTCCCTCACTTCTGGGAGGCAAATCCCTCTCAGAACGTAAAATTAGAGCTGATGAACTCCTGAATCAAATCGGATTAGCTGAAAAAGCAGACCATCTTCCTGATGAATTATCAGGTGGTCAGCAACAGCGCGTGGGAATCGCCCGTGCATTGGTAAATGATCCGCTGATCCTGCTTGCAGATGAACCAACTGGAAATTTGGATAGTGCAACTAGTGCTGAAATTATCAATATATTAATCCGATTAACCCGTGATCAGGGCTTGACACTCGTGATGGTCACTCATGATCCTGAGGTAGCCGATCAGGCTGATCGAAAATTATCTTTACGAGATGGTCAAATAGTGAGTGAGTCAAACTTTGAAGTTGAGGGACTATTATGAACTTTACCTATGCATGGAAATTAGTGACCCGTAATCCGCGCCGTACAGCGACTTACCTATTCGGTTTGGCGTTAGCAGTCGGGTTGTTCGCTGGAATTTTGTTTTTTGTGGATGTAACGACTCGCCAGATGACAGCCACGGCATTAGCTCCGGTCCAAATCGACCTGGTAGCTCATGCCACATCGCCAGATGTGAACATGGCTGATGTGGTAACCAATTTCTCCAACCAGAGGGGGATCTCTGCGGTCGAACCTGTGACTACTGCGGATTTTCTATCGGCAGTCAAACTTGGAGGAACGCAAGCCTCCCCATCCGGTCGCATGTTTGCAATCTCTCCAACTTACCTGCAGGCCTTCGATGTACTTCGGCTAAGCGAAGGATCGCTCGATCCCAATGGTGTGCTCATCAGCGAAGCGATGGCAATTGCCCAAAATTTGAAAGGGGGTGATCAAGTTCAATTCACTTTTGCCGGTATCGACCAGGTTGTTACACTTCCTGTCAGCGGAATCGTCAACATGGATAACGCCGATGCCTTGTTTGCAACAGCCACTGAAAACGAAAATGCCATTGTCGCTGATGTAGCGTTCGTAGATATTAACTGGTTCCGCGCAAATTTGGAATCCAAACTGGTTCCCTTGGTCGCAAACCCACCGACCACCTTGCCTGTTGGTGCAATCCTGCTTGACCAACAAGTCCATATCAAGATCGACCGGTCCATGCTCCCTTCAGATCCAACCAAAGCTGCATTGCAAACGGACAGCTTGCGCCGTCAGTTGGAGCGCCAGTTCCCAGGACAGATCAAGGCGGTAGATAATCTATCGGGCGCATTCAAGACTGCAAAAGCGGACGTACTCTCAGCAAAAATACTTTTTATTTTCTTGGGTTTGCCAGGTGTTGCTCTAGCTGCTTACCTAGCCAAATTCGCCGCAGAACTATTTGCAGATGCACAGCGTCGTGAAATTGGTTTGCTGCGTACCCGCGGGGCTACGCCAAAACAGATTACATCCATTCTAGCCGTGACATCTTTGTTCCTGGCAGTGGGTGGTTCAGTTCTTGGGTTGTTATTTGGCTTACTGATCTTACTGATAAGTGCCGGATCTCGAGTAACTGCCGGGATCAATCCTTTTTCGGCGAGTTTTGATTGGGGGATGTTTGCCAGTTCAGCCGGAATCGCACTTCTCGCCGGGTTGATGCTTACGTTTTTGGCAGCATTCTTACCTACTTTTGGGACCCTTCAAAGCGAAATAACCCAGGAACGCCGTACTGTTAGGAGGGTGGAACAGCCGCCTTTTTGGAAGCGCACTTATCTCGATGTGATCCTCCTGGTTGCCGCAGCCGTAGTATTGGCTGTCACCCAACTCAACGGCGGTTTCAAACCTACCGGTAATGAAGGTGCTGCGATTTCCCTCTCTTTTTATATCTTCCTTTCTCCTTTCTTTGCCTGGATCGGATTGACGCTGTTAACTCTGCGTCTGGTTGAAGGAGGTTTGGCAACTGCCTCTCGTCCTTTGGCATCCTTGTTTCGCCGGATGTTTGGAGATATCGGTGAAATTGCAGGGAAATCCGTCGCCCGCCGTACAGCCCGCATCAGCGCCGCCACGACAGTTATAGCTCTGACCCTTTCATTCGGCATCAGTCTGGCGTTTTTCCAGCAAACCTACACCCAGGAAAAACAACTGGATTCTCAATATATAGTTGGGTCCGATATACGCTTTACTCCGGCCCTCAATACACCTCAACTGCCTGATTTTGCTACCCAGCTTCAAGTTTCCGGTGTCACTGGTATTTCCGGGGTTGCTCGTGATCCACAAGCCTTGGTCGGCTCAGAAAAGAATACCGTATATGGGATCGATGTGGCTTCCTTCAGTAAAGTAGCCTACCTCCCTGACAGTTTCTTTGTGGACGGATCATCGTCCAAAACGATTGATGCGATGCGCAACCGCACTACGAATTACGCACCAGGTTCAGCTCAGCAGGTATTGGATGCTCTCGCGAATACACCTAATGGGGTGATCATTTCAGTGGAACAAGCTGAAAAGTACAACATCCTGGTAGGTGACCCTGTGCTGCTACGTCTTTACAACCGTACTACCAAACAATACACCGATGTAAAAGCATTAACAGTAGGCTTGTTCACCTATTTCCCGACATCCGCACAAGATTCGGATTTCATTCTAAATCGAGCCTTCATGACCCAAAGTTCCGGAAATCCAGCCATGGACTATTTCTTGATCAAGACGGATGGTACCCCAGCGACAATCGCCAGTGTAACCAATTCTTTGGAAGCGCAGTATAAAAATGTCATGCCTGTCCGTGTGCAGAGTACCGAATCGGTGGTCAAGGTCGATCAAAGCTCATTAACCTCGATGAATTTGGGTGGGTTGGGAGCAATGGAGCGGTTTTATACGCTTTTGGTTGTCTCAGTTGGCCTGGCGATCTTCTTGTTAGCGATGATCAATGAACGCCAACGAGAATTTGGAGCCATGCGTGCATTGGGAGCCAATTTGAAACAACTACGCCGCTTCATTTTTGCAGAAGCGCTTACGATCGGAGGCTTGAGTCTGGTGATCGGTTCGATCATTGGTGTTGGCCTCGCCCGGCTGCTGGTGATGCTGTTGGGGGTGGTATTTACAATTCCTGCCAAGGGATTGGCTTGGCCTGTAATTGAATTGTTATCCATGACAGCTTTTATCGTGATTGGAATGACTCTAAGTACTTTACTCAGTTCGCGGAGATTGGCTAGAATTAAGGTGGTCGAAGCTCTACGAGAACTATAATAAAATGGCGGGCAATCCTTTTTTGGGGGATTGCCCGTCATTATTACAAATAACTTTTATAATCAATTTTCTTTTTGAGATTATGTTTTACAAGAGTGAAATCACCTGACGAACCCATGTAGAACAGATACTATACGAACATCGATTAGCTACCGCAGCGTGCCGGGCAAGCAAGAACCAACGTTCGTCAGGTTAGCTGATTTGCAGAACCCGCCGCACAAATGGCACGGATTCAGGAGCATTACTCATAACCTGGAGGTCGTGCGTTCGAATACCCAAGGGGGTACACTGTCCACTCCCCGCTACTATCATCCAGACGACCAGAAATGGTCGTTTTTGGTTTAAACATGCGTTGATTCCTTGAACTATTTAATTGAGAAGAGAAGTATTTTATTGATTAGAAAACGGTTCTCTTCTTGAGATAGATCAAGATTATCATTCCAGCGAGTTCATTGCAATATACCGATTTCGGTAGGTTTTTAACCTCAAACCCTATCGATATGGATAGGGTTTGAGATTCCAGCCATAATAATTGTCGAAAAGGGGAAGGAATAATTTCAGTTCCCTTGTGCTGGGCCGCAGAAAAGATCTTTACAGCAGGCTCCTTATAAAGAATATGGATGCATAATCTCACAATAAAGAACTGTTCAAGTAATTACCGTTAGGCCCTCGGTTTCAGGATACAGGCTCGTAACCTGGTGGTCAGGGGTTCAAATCCACTCTTCGGTACGATCTGTGTATGGATTAACCACTTCATAAACTATGAGTCCGAAAATGCATATCAATTGTTGTTCACACTTCAACCACGATGCGGCTAGGCTGGATCTATGAACTATTGTTTTCGTTTCTAACTCTTCCCAGCCACGTTCATCTCGGGGATCAAAACATATGGGGCACAGACGTAGGGGGTGTAGAAGAAGTTGTAATTCCACTGTGCTTCCTGGCTAACCGCGGCTACGTCTTTGAGCAGATCGTAGACATTGCCAGCGATGGACAAGTCCTTGACTCGCCCGACGATCTCTCCTTTCTCGATCTTGAAAGCCAGATCTAGTGGATTGGAGAACGCACCCGAGATTATGTTGCCCATTCCCAACCCGAGAAGAGACTCAACCAGGATGCCTTCTTCGATGGAGGCGATGATGTCTTTCAAGGGGGTCAAACCTGGCTGGAGGATGACATTGCCGAATGACACGTCGGGTTGCGTGAACAGGCTGCGAACTGCGTTCCCCGTCGATTCGACACCGGCTTGGGCCGCTGTTTTCAAGTCATAGACGAAACCCTTGAGCACACCTTTCTCGATGAGCACATTGCGGCGATGCGGCACGCCCTCGTCGTCATAAGATGCGCTGCCGTAGCAACCATCCATCGTTCCATCATCCACTAAGGTGATCTTATTATCGAAGAGCTTCTCGCCGACCTTGTTCTTGATCGGCGAGGTCCCCCTGTAGACTTCCTTACCGTTCAAAGCTTCTCCAAGTGGCAGGATCAATGCCTGTGCGCCGGCAGGGGAGAACAGCACGGGCATCCTGCCTGGTTTGATCGTGGTCAGTTTGCGGGCAAGTTTGAGTTGTTCCGCCAGCCGGCGGGCGAAGGCTAGATAATCCTTCTCCCAGACCATCGTGCCGAACTGCTCATAGCGGATGAGCACGTCATTGTCTTCCATGCGATCAAGCTTGATGCTGAGCGTGAGTGGAGAGGTCTGGAATGAAACACTAAGTCCCTTTTGGTTGCGGATATTTGTTGAGACCAAACCTCGCGCCAGCGATAGGTTACAGCGGACGCTGGGATCAACCGGTAGGATCAGGTCGAGGATCTCCTTGCCGATTTCGACCAGGCGATCGATGGGTAATTCGGCAATGGTTTTGTCGTAGGTCTTGACTGGGACGGCCGGTATTGGATCGGAAAAAGAGAACGACGTTTGGTCGCCGTAAGCAGCCGAGTCGAGGACGTTGGCTGCCAGCTTGTCCATAGCCATCCGATCGGTAGAGGCGGAGAAACCGAGCCGCCCCTTATGGATGACACGCGCGGCGGTGCCTTTGGTACTAGTGACGGTGCAGGTCTTGAGCTGGTTGGCCTCATACTCGACAGTCGTCTTTTCGCTCTCCAGACTGAACACTTCGACCTGCTCAGCCTGTTTTTTGAGAATAGTTAAGATATCCATTTCATCCCTCCATGTGATATGCAAATCAGTCCTACTGTCCACCGATAATTACGTTTTGAATACGGATGTGCGGCGCACACATGCCAACCGGTAGGGGAAACTGGCCAGCCTTCCCGCATCCACCGCCTGTGTTCAGCCACTTGAAATCATTGCCGATCAAGTCGATGTTCCCAAGCGTGGTGAAAAGGTTCCCGGCGAGGATAACATCCTTGACCATCTCAGCGATCCTGCCGTCGCGGATCATATAGGCGTAGCCGGAGCTGAAGGAGAAATTTTCCAGTTGAGTCTCGCCGCCATAAGCATCGCAGGCGTAGATGCCGAGCTTGATATCTTTGATCATGTCCTCGAAAGTGGCCGTCCCATTATCGATGGCGGTATTGGTCATGCGCACGATGGGGGCGAAGCGGTAGTTGACGGCGCGCGCGTTGCCGGTGGCTGCTTCGCCCATCTTTGCCGCGGTTTGTCTGGAATGCAATCGCCCAACCAACATGCCATCCTTAATGAGCCAGTTGCGGCGAGCAGGAGTTCCCTCGTCGTCGTACAGCGTTGTGCCTCGCACATTGGGGATGGAGCCGTCGTCGTAGACGTTGAGGATGCTTTTTCCGAAGCAGCGGCCGAGGGTCATCATCTCTCGTGCCTTGGGATTCTCGTAGACGAAATCCGCTTCGGATAAGTGTCCGAAGGCCTCGTGGATAAAGACACCAGCCAGCATCTGGTCAATGATGACCGGATATTGTCCGGCTTGAACCGAACTGGCGCCCAGCAGTTCGACGGCACGAACAGCTGCCTTACGGACCATTTCATCCTTGTCGAGGACATGTTCGTAGCCCCGGGTGCTGGAGAAGACCTCGTCCGCCTGCTGGACGTTATCCCCATCACGGGCGGTGGCAAAAGCACCGATCACCACGGAGGGCTTGTCCTGTTCGATATAGGTGCCTTCAGAGTTGGCCAATATGAGGTGGGTGAAGATGTCCGAGTAGATTGACTGAGTGTCGACGATCCGGTCGTTGTGCCCGAGCAGGATCTGGTTGTAGTGTTCAGCCAGGGCTTTCTTCTCGGACAGAGGAACGTCGCGGAAGTCACGACCCAGCATGGCTGTCGTTACGCTCTCGACCGGTTCCGCCGGAGTCAGATCGATCGGATCGGGAACGGTGCCCACCCGGGCGCACTGGTACGCCTGGTCCACCATGGCGTTCAGGTCATCAAGGTCGTTGAAAGTGACCACTCCCCAGCCCTTGTTCCGGATCAGGCAGCGGATCATGCCGCCCTTGTCGATGTTGGCGTTGGCGGTCTCGAGATCCTGACCGCGGAAAGCGACCCGATTGGTCTCCTTGTCCTCGATGCGGATCTCGGTGTAATCAGCCTTGCTTCGCTTCAGTGCTTCCTCAATTTTATCTCGCATGGTTTCTCCTTTTTGCTATCCCAGATGATCCGAGACTTAGGGATGATAATTACTCTTCAACCACGATGCGGTCTGGACGAATCTGCGTACCATTGTAATCAGGTACATTATTAATTATAGTGTTTCACAGTTGGACAAATTTACTACTGTCCAACAACCCTTCGATCTGTGCTTACACATCTTTGATCATGTAAATCAACGTACCAACACATCCTCCAGTATTATCTGTCGCACTTTATCAGGTTCTTCAAATATTGGGCTGTGAGCCGACTGCTCAAACGTGTAAAACCCCTTTATTGGCGCCTGTAGCGTCTCAAAATAGTCCTTTGCCAAAGTGTAAGATACTGTGTAATCGTATATACCTTCAAAGAAATAGACTGGAATCTCAAGCTCTGTTACTTGTGTGGTTAGATTTGTTGATAGCATTTCATTCCACAAAACACTAACGCCGGAATGAGATTTACCTAGCCACATATTTACTTTTTCTTTTAGTGTGTAATCTTTGCACATCAAAGAGGGCAGAAATATTCCAGTGATAACCGAATGCATGTCATGCGTTGTGCCAATGCCAAGGCTATGCATGGCCGTGTCACGTATTTTAAGATAGGCGTCTGGTGTTCCGCCTGTCATGGTGACAGGTGAGGCTTTAAGTTTTCGTACCATTTCATCGTTTCCGTTCTCTTTGAAAACCTTTAGCATGTATTCATATGCCAGTCTTTCAGATTTGAGCTGATAGGTCATCTGAGCGACACCGATGTAGGCATAATACAACTCCGGCGCCTTTGCAGCAGCCTGGATGCCAATAAAGGTTCCCCCCGAATGCCCCATAAGGTAAATCTTTTCTTTTCCAAAGCGGTTTCGCAGATAATTCGTCACCTCCAAAGTGTCGGATATCATCTGTTCCAACGTCATCGTCTCTGATGGTATGGTGGATGAGTAGGAGATTCCTGATCCACGCTGTTCCCACCAAATCACAGTGAAATAGTCATCCAGACCTGTTGGATAATTCTGTGTAAGGAAATAATCGGGCATACCTCCATGAAGGTAAAGTAGAACTGGATGTGATAAATCTTTACTCTTAATAAACATTCCTTGTTCCACACCGTTGATGTTAATAAAGATTTTTTCTGAAATGCCGCCAGCCAGCGGGCTTCCATTTTCATCCAGGAAAGGGTGGGGTTTTCCGGGGCTGAACGCCAGAAGTATGTCCCCAACCATAAATGCGCAAACAAGTAAAAAAACAGGTATTGCTAGCATAATTCGTATTACCTTTCGCACGTATATTTTGATTGAAGGTTGAATAATCTTCTTCTTGGTCATTTTTCACCTAACTGCATATACGAGCCTCTGTCCGCTGGTATTGGAGCTACGATGCCATTTACCTGAGACTGAAGATAACATCAACCATGGTTCGATGACAAGATTTATCTTTGCGGGCGCAAAAATACATGGTCCTAAGTTGCGCCCGCCTACGAGATAGATGATTGCCAGAAGAAACCCCAGAACGGATGTCGAGAGGATCGCCGGTATCGCAAACTTGAAGTCGCCCCTAAAATAAGCCCATTCACCACATCCACTTCCATCAGGGAAGATACAGAAACCAGCAACACTTTCATTCGTTGCCTGTCTCATTTCCAGGGTGTCACCATTTTCTTTACAGAAGACAGAAGCAGGGTTTGGGATTTCATTGGTACCGGTTGGTTGTACCTTTTTAGAATCGCATGCAGTTAATATGAGAATTGCAATTACGATTACGATCATTGTGCTTTTTGTCGTTTTCATTTTTCCCTCTGGAATTTTTTGAACACTAATTTGTTATTCTTCAGACTTTACTTGTGGACATCACGTTCCAGAAATTCAATAAGGTTTTTTTAACTTTCACAACAGAGCCACTACTAAAAAATGGTTAATCATTCCCATTCTCCTCAAAAATCTGATCATTGTTTTTTGTTTTTCATATGTTCTGTTCGAGATTGATTAAAATTCTCCTGTACAACACCCATTATTCACTTCATGGATTCTTTTAATAAGCCCACGCCCATAAATACTATTCCGAAGTTTTTAATGACCATGCTGATGATGAAGGTGGTTAATACCGCAGAATTTACATGATTCATGAAATAAATTTTTGCAGGCATGCCAATCAACATGGCTGCGATGACAATCAAACCACCAGCGATGCCAAAAGGATTGCGCATACTGAAGAATAAGATTGTCAGGGAAATGGAGAAACCAAATCCGCCGACCAAACCGCCAAATAAGGCACCAAGTCCTTTCAAAAAACCGGCTTGCTTTAGCACATTGTAATCATTGATTGTTGGATGGATCTGTAAGTTGTGGGCAAAGTTGGTGGTGACGTAACTCCAAAATACTCTTTCCAGAATATACAGGATGCCTATGATCAAAGCAATCATCGCAATCGACTTATGATACTTCAGCCAGATTCCATAAAGACCAATATTCAACATAGCAATCGAGAGAATCAACAAAGGTTCGCCGAAATAACCAGCGATTGTGTATGGTGTACCATAAATAGACGCTGGATTCAAAGCGAACTTTCTTGCCTGGAGAGAAGAAATAAACCAATCCCCGATTCCATGCATATCCGATACCATGGTGGCGGCAGTTGCCAGAAAAAAAGCTCCAATAGCGCCTATTAGTAGAAGTTTATTTTCCATATAAATTTCCCTTCAGTTTTCCTGTTTACTTGCTTTCTGATCCGGTTTTACTATTTCCGAAAGATGCCAAAATCACGTTGGAAAGGGATTTGCGTTGACGAAATCTGCATAAAGTTAAAATACAGGATTTTTCTGTGACACCACAATAAAGAGTGAAATCAAATAACAAAGATTGATGATAATGAAACCAGATAACATCCCGTATTGGAGAAGTGGGTTGATCGATCCTTGTGGATAAATCAGTTGAAACACCAACCTTGTCAGCCACAAAATGCAAGTTGCTGCAAGCAGGGCTATGACTGCAAATCGGTTTGCAAGGTTTCCGAATAGAAAAAAGATATTCAGGATCCCAAACAAAATCAACGATAAAGAAAAGAATACATTAATTGCTCTAATGGCGACTATCAGCTCTGTTGCATTGGGATCGATGTAGGAATACCACTTCCATAATCTGGGGACAAAAAAATGCCATGTGCCAAAAGCGATTGATGCAATACTGCCGATTGCCGTTAATATCTTTACTAATATATTCAAATCAAAACTCCAGATCTTTAGATAATTACAGGAGAGCATTTGGAACTGGACCCCATGAGCTTACGAACGCTGATCACTTTGAAACATGAGGCCCAACCTCATCGGAAATTTTTTTCTAATCCGTTTTTGATTTTGAATTTCCTTCTGGATTCCTATTCAAATTGGAAGCGCTTTTCTATTGATACGGCTGGTTCAGCCAGAGTTTATGGACTCCATCACCCAATTTCCACAGGTTGGTGGAAACGATCATATCCAAATGACCGTCTCCATCCATATTGGCAATCGCCACTCCTGAACTGTTGTATGAATCCAGGTTAATTTTGCTGTCTGTGAAATTGCCTTTACCGTCATTCAAGTAAATTTTAGGACCAGTTTTCCAGCAACCTGTTACCACATCCAGGTCACCGTCACCATCCAGATCTCCCAATGCAGCGGTCATACTGTAGAAAAGACCCAGTTTTTGACCGCTATCGGAGAATACACCTTTGCCATCATTTATCCAGACTTTGTCGGCTGGATGCGCGCCATTGTGGCTTGAATTTGCGATGAATGCGTCCAGGTCGCCATCTGCATCCAGATCACCCAGAACCGCGGCATAAGCATTCGTGAATCCTAGCCTTTGAGTGCTGTCTGTGAAAATGCCGGTACCGTCATTCAACCATAAAACCGGAGCGTTGTCTGATTGCTCACCGTTATTGGCGACCAATGCATCCAGATCACCATCCTGGTCGACATCCCCAAGTGACACGGCTGTGCCAAACCAGGATCCAAGTTTTTGGCCACTATCGGTGAAATTTCCGTTGCCATCGTTCAAAAATACCTGATCGGGATAACCATTCCAATTGGTGACAAAAGCATCCAGGTCTCCGTCTCCATCCAAATCGCCCAGTGTTACTGAAGTACTTTCAGGACTGGCCAGTTTTTGATTGCTGGTGCTGAAATTTCCTTTGCCATCATTCAACCAAACCTCGTTGCTTGTCTCTTCCGTAATAAAGAGGTCTAAAGATTTATTACCGTCCAGATCGCCGAAGGATGCACCGCTGCTGGGGTTGAATTCCTGATCACTCAGCGTGAATTTCCCCGTACCGTCATTCAACAGCAACATGCTTTTCTTATCCGTATTGCTGATCAGAGCATCAATATCCCCATCGCCATCCACATCTCCAACGACGACAGATGCACCATCGCCCTGGCCAAGATCCTGCCCGCTATCAACAAATGTAAACGGCACTTCAGGTGTTGGACTCGGCGCGCTTAGGGTTGGTTTGGGCGCCACAGCGGTTGGACTGAGCATGGTAAGGGTAGGCAGTGAGGCTGGTTGTGAGGGACTGGGCACAGGCGTTTCCACCGGCTTGGGTTGACAGGCACATACCAATACCAGGAGTATTGCTAAAAAACCAACCTTGTATTTAACTTTTCGAAACATGCTTTCTCCTTTTTACGATCCGAAGATACGATACTTCGGGATTATCGTTACCCTTCGACCTCAATGCGATCCACCAGAATCTGTGAGCCGTTGTAGTCAGGGACATTACTGAATAAGATGCCGTAAAGATGTACGATCTTGCCGCTGTCACGCATTGCTTCGATCTGGGTTATTACCTCCGGGTCTAAAGAATCGATGCCAAAGTAGATATAATTCTGACCCAAATCCTGCCGCTCGAAATAATCATCATATTGTGCACCAGCCTTAGTGCTCTTGATAACGCCCCACCAGTCTGCTAATTGTTCTGTGGTACCAGGTGCCATATACCCGCCGGAGGCATTTCCTCCAGAGTTGTTACCTGTTCCTGGTCCATCGTCACTTACTTCTGAGGTCACCTCAGCGGTCATAGCAGGTGTTGGATTATTTTGTGGTGCGAGACCACATTCACCCTTGAAATATGCCCACTCGTCACAGGAGCTGCCATCCGGGAAAATACATATGCCAGATTGGCTACCATCGGAGGCCGTTTGAATCTCATGTTTGTTGCCTTTCTGCTCGCAATAGACCGAGGCAGGATTCGGCATATTCACCTGAGGGATGTCCGTAGCAGCAGGTTCAAGTGTCTGGGCCTTGAACGCTGTACAGGCAGTTAATAACATCATTATGATTGTGAATGCAATGATTTTTTTCATTTACTTCCTTCTTTCAGTTGTTCTAGATATTGAAAACTCAATTTTTTTTAGATTTTCCATGACTTAGTTTGGGAAAAGATAATGCCATACATGATCACCAATTAACTGGCGATCACCAAAGATGATCAAACCAACCTTATGACGACTTTTCCTCTGGGATGTTCTTGTTCGAAATACCGCATTGCGTCAGCAATCCGATTCAATGGGTAGCAGACATCAATAATCGGTATCACCTTTCCACTTTCAAGGAGCCCTTTTAAGAAGACCAGATCCTGTTGGTTCTGTTCGAGAGATAAAGCATGGATTTTCTGTCTGCCATTTTTATCAACTTGCTTTTTGCGGGTTCCTGCTTGGATCAGTTGGCGCATGGAACCTCCGGCAACGACATAG
Organism: Chloroflexi bacterium HGW-Chloroflexi-8; assembly: GCA_002841995.1. Lineage (GTDB taxonomy): Bacteria > Chloroflexota > Anaerolineae > Anaerolineales > Anaerolineaceae > UBA6170. Next base: position 10,261 of record PHBS01000004.1, on the reverse strand, counting down.
GTTCCTTCAGGCTTTAATGCACGCAAATAATCAGAAAGCGGATGATATCCGTTTATAGCCAGGATCAGGTCGTATTGAATCCCGCTTTGTGTGAAATCTTCCACCTTATAATCGATGACATGGTCGGCTCCCAGCGAGTACACCATTTCCAGATTCCGCGTGCTGCACACCGCCGTCACTTCTGCTCCAAATGATTTGGCGATCTGCACTGCAAATGTGCCAACGCCACCCGACGCCCCGTAAATCAGCACCTTTTGTCCGGGTTGGATATTGCCCCTGTTACGCAATCCTTGCAGGGCGGTCGTTGCAGCCAAAGGTACAGCTGCCGCCTGTTCAAATGTCAGGTTGGAAGGCTTGAGCGCGACCAGTTTTTCACTCGCGCACACATAATCTGTCAGCGTGCCGCGTCGGGTTTCGCTGGGCATGTACCCGTAAACCTCATCACCCGGTTGAAATTCGCTGACGCTCTGCCCAACCGCTTCAACGACTCCGGCGAAATCAGCCCCAAGGATCTTGATTTTTGGGCGGAAGAGACCTCCGGGCATGAACCGCATTATGATTGGATTAGCTCTCAGTATGCGAAGATCACGCGAATTGAGGGAGGCAGCGTGAATTTTGATCAGCACCTCATCCTCTAAAGGAGAAGGTTTCTCCACTTCCCGGAGCTGAAGAACATTTGGGGAACCATACCTGGGGCAAATAATTGCTTTCATATTACAACCATCCTTTTTTGCTTATCAAACACAAATCCAATCGTCCATCCAAGCGCGAGAAATCTTGGCACATTCATCCCTGTGTCGAGCAGCAAGTAGGTGGAGGCATGAGCCGGGTCTGCAAATGCCGAGAAGATTTCGATAATTGCCATGGCACTAAAACTGAGGATCAATGCCTTTTGGATGGTATTTCTGCCGGGAATTCTGTCAAAGACACGACACAGGAAAAAACTGATGCAAAATGCGATCACCAGTCCGCCAATCAATGCCCCAACCAGAGCTACCGGCAGTGATGAGATCGAGAAGGCAGCTTTATATTCGGCGGAAATGGGGGAAACCACGATTATGAAGTCTGTAATCCAGAATGCCGCTCCACCTGCAGCCGCCAACAAGAGAAGTCTTTTGGAGAATTGGCTGGTAGCCTGTACTTTTCTTTTACTTGTGACACTGTTTTGCATAATTGGTTCCTTATTTCAACTGACAGGGTTGGCTGCGACTACAGATGATTTGATTTCCGTATACTGTATTTTGCACACATAACCAATCGCAATGCCAAGGGCGGTGATGCGAATCACGTTAAATACCGTACCAATAATGAAGTAACGCAAAACATTATTTGTAGCAAAGAAACTTGATGGACCACCGAGCACGATCGTGACGATAACCAATGCAATTGAACTCAGGAGAACAGATTTAAGTATCGGATCTTTGACCGGGATACGATTGTAAAATCGAAGCAATGGATAACTGACCCACAAACCAATAATCAAGCCGCCGATCAGGGACTCCAGCAACATTGGATAATAAGAAATGGACATGGCAACCCTGTAATCCGCGGCGATAGCTGTTCGCGAGATCGCGAAGTTAGCCAGCCAGAATGCCAGACCTCCAACAACGGTCATTACCAACACCTTTTTCAAAATTCCTTTTTTGTTTTTCATCTTATCTCTTTTTGTTATTCAGGATTTACCAACAACTGTGGTTTAATAGCTTTGATGGATAGCCACAATGCCAGGGAGACTTCTGCAATGAAACTGATCACCATGCATGGATATGCGATGACTGAGAGATCAGGGAGGATCAAACGCTGGCAGACATAAATGAATTGACAAATACCATCCGCGATCAACAGCATGCCGAGGATCTTTGGCAGGAATCCCGATTTAAGGACCAGATAACCAAGCGGAAAGAGCCAGACCCCAAATGGCACCTGTGTAATAAAGACCCCGGTTTTATATAAACCGAAGAAAAACACTGCCAGCGCTTGCAGTTGATCCGGCTGGAAGGCTTTGATGGCTTCTGTTCCGTTCAGGATCACCAAACTGCCAAACAGGCACAGCGAACTGAATAACCAGACCGCAAAACCAGCAACATTAAATAACAGGAAAAGCAACGCCAGATCTTTATTCACCGGTTTCAGCAGTACGTATAAAGCCCAGGCTGCCAAAAGGAAAAGAACGACTGAGAACAGGTTGATCACAAAACCAATGCGGAATTGCGTGGCGTGGGTCAGGATGTGATCAATTGTGACGGGTGCTTCCACTAACACGAATTTCCCGAAAAGGTTGGCGATCACTGAGGTGATTATGTAAAGCAGGTAAAGCAACCCTGCGGTTCTAGCGATTTTAGTGACTGAATTCATTTCGTACTCCTTTTTTTAGTAATAGATCTATCTGAATTATCTGGTTGACCCGGGCATATAGAAATCAATGTCAATCCCAGATCGCGTATTTTTTTAAGCAGCCCGTGCAAGGCAGCCTGATCGATCACCTGTCCGGTCAACAGGGTGTTGCCGTCTTCTTCAAGTGTGATAGTCATTTCATCGAACCAGTCTGACCATTGACTATCAAGTTGGCCCTGGATTCTGATCCTGTAAATTGCGGGGTGTGGTGTGCCAGGTTGAGGCTCAGGTTTATTTAACATATGTAAGTTTCCTTTGCTACCAGAAATAATGTTTTGTTCTACGTGCTTTGTGCACTGTTACTATACCTATGCCAGAGGTAAACCGATAGACACTTTGGTGTGAAGGGAAGTGTTGTTTTCGGAAAAATAACCCATTTCTACTGATTGAACCCGTTTACGATCACGTAATTTTTTTATTGTTGTGCTAGCGACCATTTTCACAACATATCCATGTTCTTTTTCTATTTGACATATAGACCGACGATATCGAGGTTGGAATCCATGGTGATTGTAAAGACAACGTTGCTTTTCTCATATTTTCCGACCAGGACGACTGTTGCATAATTTTCACCGGATGTTTTACTTTTTTGTCCAAAAGTTGATATTGATGGATATTCAATAAAAGCTCCAGCCTCAACCAGTTTTGCTCCTATCACATCCTTTAATTTATTTGCAGTAAGCTGATCTTGAAGATCATCTCTAATCTCGGCATTCACTTTTTCGTAATCTTGTGCGTTAATCATCTCAACAACCGCTTTGGCACGCTCGGTAACGGTATTTTCATCATAGATATCAGCAAGTTTTGCTGAGGTGCATGCAGACAGTGTGATTGAAAATATGAACAAAATGAAGAGAATTCTGATTAGTTTCATTGTTTTTTTACTCCTTAGTTATCGTTTTGTTAGCGAACAACAATATCAAATTGAATAAGCAGATAAATGTCATTTCAAATCAACTAAATTATCCCAGTTTGGAGTCTTGATCTTAAATATTTCCTATTCGGAGACATGCTGAATCAGGGTTTTTCCAGTATCCAACTCAGCCTGTTCAGCAGCACGCAATTCACCCATCGTTGCCTCTTTCACAACACTCCACTTACCGCAATGTGGGCAGGAGGACAATTTCCTCCCGAACATATGAAGACTTAGAAGTTGAAACCCGAACGGACGGTCGCATTTTGGGCAAATTCCTCCGCCAAATGGATAACTGCGCGTAGCGCCTGCCGACAGTTTTTTTCCTTTATGCACATCGACCGACGTAGTGATTTTAGAAATTGCCATTGCGCCAAATACCACCACCAGGATTGGTACGATTATCTTAAGTGATGTGGCTGATGCTTCTTCTTTCGAGACAAAAACTGCGTTAATCGTTTTTGAGCCGATCTGCATGCCATCAGTAGTGAAGCCGACTGCGCTGAAAATATGGGCACCGGTTGCGTAGTTGTCAGTTAAAAATTGGATCGTAAAAGGAGGCTCAGCATCTTCATTTAATAACGTATCATCCAGGAAGAACTGCACCCGTTCCAGGTTGGCGGGTCCGCTGGCTTTTACCGTAAAAGTTCCCTGAATATCTCCATTGAATCCGTCAGATCCAAAATCTTTCGTAAGGATCAGGGTTAATTCTTCTCCCTGCGCAAATGCAGACGAAAAAATGACCAGATTCACAAGAATTGCGATAAGAATTGCAATTGAATTTTTTTTCATAATATCACCTCCAAAGGGTTAAAAAGGTCCTGGTTTCCTTTGCTGTTTCTATATTTTTTACTTCAGGTTCCTTGATAATTTACAATGCTTTACTTGTAACGTTAATATAATCATCATCAATAGTCACAGATAGACACTTTGGTGTTTATTGAAGTGTTGTTTCGGGAAAATCGAAATTTTGCGTAAGACTATGAACATCTGGATCCTTTATCTCACAAGAATCCTGATGATCAATTTCATGGATTATTTACCTTCATCCCTCATTCGCCTTTTACTGCTAATATGAGTGAGGTGTTTTGGCCCCCAAATGATCAGTACGACAAGCACGATTAGCACATAAGGTACACATTCTAACCAGTTATAGAGAGGAGAGCGGGTTACTCCGGAAGACACCACCTGGGCAGCATAGGTATATAACCAGTGAAACAGGATCGCTGACCACAGGCTGTGCTTGGTGTTGTCATACAGCCATGTATAAAAAACCGAATTCGCCATAAGACCAACCAGAAAACCGACGAATGGGAGCGCTAATTCATGCAGCGAGGTTCCGGCCATAAAAAACAATGGTAAATGCCACAATGCCCAAATCACGCCAATGATTAAAGATGAAATCAACGCATTCCACCGCGTCTGGAGTCTTCCGAGGGCATATCCTCGCCAGCCGATTTCCTCTGACAACGGACCAAGGATCAACAGTGGTAAAAAATTACCCAACTGTGCTAAAAATAGACTCCCGGGGAAAGTATTACCGAGGAGATTGTTAATGGTCAGTTGTCCTGCCGTTCCAACTATTACGATCAAGAAAATAAAAACGTACCAACGCCAGCCAAGCTTGAATTGAAGGATTCGCCGACCTAAAGTTCGTAATCCGGTTTTCCCTTCTTTTTTCCAAGTCAATAAGATCGCCAAAAGGGAGGGTACAAATCCTCCGATAATAAATAAAGTGATCGCCCACCAGGGACCTTGATCATCCCTCACGAAACTGATGGCGGTGACCTTAAAAAAAGCTAGAGGTCCCCAGAAAACGAACCAGGATAAGACAAGGGTTAATCCTAAAAAGACGTAAGCTTCAGTTGCTTTAATTGAATTTTTCATTTTGTTCCCATAAAGATGGATCTAATGTATATGAGCGATTTGATCATTTTTTACTTTGCCAAGAAATGCTTATGAAAAATTCCAGTGATCAAACCATTTTTGAAATATAAGTTATCCCGGTTACAAAACCTGTGGCATTACACCACATGTGTACAACCATGCCAACATAGATATTCTTCTTTGTTGTCCCGAAGATAATTGGCAAAAATCCAATGGTTCGGGCGATAATCATCCACGGTGAAAAAACATGAATCGCCGCAAATAGAAAACTGTGGAACAAAAAGGCGCACTTACCTTTCATTCTGGGTAATAAATATCCTCGAAAATACAGTTCTTCAACCATTGGAGCTAAAAACACGTTGATTATTAAGAACACCGAATAGGTGACAATCAATATTGTTTTGGAATAATTACCATCCAATCCGGTATTTACATCTGGCATCCAGAAAAAAAGATTCTTTTGCAGAAAGGAATCAATGGGTTTAAAAAGGGTCATTAAAACGCCAACGATTACAAAAATAATGCTTACCCATACAAAGTATTGCCACCACGGGATTGATTTTTGATAACTGATGATTCCCCGAAGTGTAAACCGACCTGTTTTTTTCTTCCCCTGGAATAAAAGAAATCCTAGTTCCAAGGGAACAAGAATAATAGCGAATGCCAAAAGAAGCGCAAAAAATGAAGGATAGCCCATTTTGGTAACTGGCTTTAGAGCGAGGAAGTAAAAACACCCGACCAGTATCCCGGGGAGTAAATGCAAAAAGACCGATCGTAAAGTTGAATGTTTCTCGATTTGATCTTGTATCATTTTTTTTGATTCTTTCCTATTAAGTTTAAAAATTAGCAATTCAGTTTTTAAGAAGTCTTTTAGAAATAAACATAAGGCACCTTCTATCAGCAATGGAACATCAATTATTCGAGTTGGTGTCGGGCACGCCATTTGCCTGAGATCGAAGACAACATCAGCCACGGCTCTATGATGATATTGATCAAGATATGTGCAAAAATGCAGGGTCCTAAGTTACGTCCACCTACGAGATAGATGACTGCCAGGAGAATCCCAAGCGTGGATGTTGAAAGAATTGCCGGAAGGGTAAACTTGAGTTCGCCCCTGGCAAGAATCCAAATGGTGTGGGCTAATCCAAATGCAAGACCGGAAATGATAACCTGCAGGATGGGGGCAACATCTCGCGCCATCAACATATCCATAATCCAACGACGAAAAAAGACTTCTTCGACGATGCCGCCAACCAGTGCAGAGAGAATCCCCAGGAGTTTAAACAATGAGATTTCTTTCTGTTTGGCGAACACAAAAGGGATCGCTTTCATTGTGTAGTAGACATATGCAAACGCAGTGACCGTGGCTAATATCCATGCCATTGGAGGAGCTAGTGATTCCCTATCGAAGCCGAGATTTTGAAAAAGGGGGATTTGATGCCAAATAAAACTCATAACCAAAGGGCTGATCATTAACCCTGAAGTCAAACCTAAAATCAATGCAGTTTTCTTTCGTTCATTCATTTTTTACACTCCTTCTTCCTTGCTTGTGTCCATTTGATGAAAGCGATGAATGATTGGACATCTATATTCTTATTTGCGGTGGTTAGTTTCACGAAAACCATAGGGTGGTAGGACGCAGTACATCGTTGGTGACAAACCACAACAAACTCCAAAATCCGATTCGAAACACGCGTACACATGATGTAATTCATCCTCTAAATAAGTTAGCGGTGAAGCTAAAGTGAATCGATTACAGTGGGTGTTAATCTACGTGCTCGATAAGCTTTTTCAATCTTGCAGAGGGGAAGGCTTTCACATTTGCGTAGTACTTTTTTCTAATTCCTGTAATCCTGGTCAGCAACATCAAGATTGGTGTCATCACCCTGATTTTGAAGTCCTTCTGCGGAAAGTCGAATAACTTGTGTTTCTTGAAATACCTGTAGTCTGCTTGCCAAATAGGTCGAAGTCTTCCCCATATATCGTCTCTAAAAACCTTGTGACCCCCTACGCCAAGAAAGTTTTGCGGTTTGACATACCCTTTTTCAGCAAAATTGACCAGACACTGTGCAAAACCCTGTAATAAAGCATCAATCTCAGCCGAGTTTCCACATTCGTCGGTGATGATGTCCACGTGATTGGCGTGTTGCCGTGCAGTGGACGAGGCTTCGAGTATCTGGATTAGATTAGGATTTTGTCTCAATGGCCCCGAAATGATATATCCCAATTGTTTTCCAGCAAGGGACGGTGTATGGTTCCAAAAGTAAGCCCGATCATAGAACGTTTTCCACAAAGAAGAAAGATAACGAGCTTTTACTTCCCCAGCAAAGACAATAATATCCGCAGTTCTCAAGCGCTGGTTGTAGAAGTCAGCAAACCCGTCTTTATAAGTACAGGTGTAATCATATCCACAACGCATACAACCCAGGCAAGCGCCGCGTATATCCACTTCCTTTAGGTCAATTATGTCTATCTCACCTGCGAAAGACTGCTTGAATCGCTCCATCATCTTTCCCAGGTTGGTATTGCTGTAGTACGTATCTGTAAGTACCAATACTTTTTTGCCATTTGTATCTATTCTCGTCATAGGCTCGGTCGGATGGTACACAAAATCACTGAAAGTAATTGGGTTAAAAAGCTTAGAGGTTGCAGTTTCCTCTTGGATTGCCTTGAAGAAACTCTCGGCGAAAACTGTCACCTCCCGTCTTCTTTCCGCTTCCATCATGTCAATGATGTCCAGAGAGATGGAATCAACGTATTTCATATTCAAGTCTTCACAGACTGCTCGCATATAATTGTGGGCGGTGTGGTCATAGAAATGGATGGAAGTGGTTATCACGGCTGTATACTTGTGATCGAAAGCATCTTCTACGCCTTTCTCAGAAATCAGTTCTATGAATCTCATATATTGAGCGGGAACACAAAGAACCCATAATCCAAAAGACCACAAAATACCATCGGCTGATCGAACCTCATCAATGATTTCCTGAAATACTTCCAGGTCTCTCTCGAGTTTTTTGATGCGGTGGGATACGTGGATGATTCTGTATTCGTGTTGTGGAAAATGCTTTCGAATGTATCCGACGTATTGCAATGTGATGCTATCTTCGCCTTTTGGGCTTCCGTTTAGTACAATAATTTTCATTATTGATCCTCCTTTTTAAATTTGAAGTTAGTGACTGATGAATCTTTCGTAATGATATTTGACATAAGAAACTGTCACTGCAAGCAAATATTTTTCCAGCATTTGCTAGCGCGAGTCATTCTAGATTTTTTCTTGCCCTTGAAGATCGTTTCTACCCCTTAAATTGACATTTAAATAGCGCCGGGTAGTGGTTACAATCCACTTCCAGTGCAAAACAAGATGCATAATTGTAAGGATTGTCCACACGACGCCAAACACGACATGCAGGCGATCTGGAACCCCCACTATATAAACGTCATCGCCTAAGTTGATCGCCCATGCTATCGCACCGAATACATTGGTTGCGATAAAGGTGATCCACATGCTCCTATCAACAACACGATTGGCGCGTAACTTTTCTGGCATCCCTCTGAATGGGCGTCCACGCAAAGCCTTGAGCCAACCCCAGTGCCAGATAATATGCAAAATAATACCAGAAAGACCCACCACCCCCGAATATAAATGCCCTGCTACCCACGCACTTCGGGAGAACCCTAGTACGTGTCGGCCAACAAGCCATAAAATGAAACCCGTTATGGTTGTTATCAGAAGGGCCATAAAGATGGTCACATCAAGCCAGAAGTTATGTTCAGTTTCTTTCATTATTCCTTTACCTCCAAGTTGGTGAGGTCTCCACGAGGTGAATACCTAACCTACAAACGATTACATAAAATTTGACCGGCTCATTAAGATGTAATTGGATGTGCACGCTACAATCTTCTATCAACTTTTTGCCTTTTCCACTTTTCCACTTCGATTCTTGGCCGGTTGGATGTGGCAATTTGTCATTTTTCCTTCTTCATTAATTGCCAGTCCTTTCAGCGCATTGCACATGCTCAATGCACAGGTACTATACCTTCACCGCAGTATCGTTGTATAGACACTTTGGTGTTGACCAGAGTGTTATCTTGTATTGCTGAAAGAATTCTGCGGGGTTGTTAACGGGGCAGCCTTGAATACAGTCGTTCTGGGGCAGGGGCATACTGTGCAATCAAACCCGCAATATGCAACGTAACTATTGGATAAGTAAGTCGCAGTTTTTGATTTCCCATTCTTATTGATCGTTGATCCCTCAACCTAGTTTTAATATCCTGAAAATAATTTCAGACAAATCCATTATTTCTGGCAAAACGTCCAATTCCAGGAAAAATTTCTAGTTTTTTGGTTTGAAGCTCGTTGAATAAGCGTTGTAATATGTGTACTGTTGCGTTTATGAATTTGCCTCCAAATTTAGCCTGACATGGCGTTGTTCTCTATTAAGTAGTTGCAAGAGGACGTTTTTCCCATTCTTTGACATTTACACCCTTGACCAAAAGCCACAAGTAAAATAATGACTCGGCAATAAACGGTAACAAGCCAAATATCGTCGCGTTGAAGGTGGGGTAAAGAAAGAATAGAACAGCCAATACCGTATAACTCAAACCTCCAATCATTAACAAGATGCCCAGAATTTTGGGGAGGAAACCCGACTTGAAAACCAGATAACCAAGGAGAAGCACCCAAAAGGAAAAAATCTGGCTGATAAATGTTCCATAGTTGCGCATCTCAAGAAAGAACGTCACCAGTGCATTCAGTTGATCTGCTTTGAATGCAGGTAGATAACTACTGCCTCTCGATAGAATCAGGACTGCAAAATGGTTCATTTCATTTAGCAGCGAGATTGGGACGGAGATCAGAGCGAAAATAACCATAAGCGATGCAATGGTTTTGTTAACCGGTTTGAGGATTTTGTATAAAATCAGCGGCAAAAGCATTAAAAGTGCCTGGCGGATTAGATCGCTCACCAGGGAGAGACGGAAGAGCGCTTCAGAAGCCGCAATATTCCTGACGGTTACCGCGGCGTCTCCCGGCACAATCATACCCGGACGAATAAAAAGTTCTGT